>JBDUEO010000136.1:0-7841 GCA_040002335.1 Parafilimonas sp.
CTTCTCCTTTTGCTTTTACAGGAAATAAATTTGAATTTCGTGCTGTTGGTTCTTCTGCCAATTGTGCAAATGCAATGATTGCTTTAAACACAATTATAGCAGAAACATTAAAGAATTTTAAAAAAGATGTTGATGCATTAATTGATAAAGGCGATAAGAAAGAAATTGCCATTATGCATGTTATCCAGAAATATATTGTTGATAGCAAAAAGGTTTTGTTTGAAGGTGATGGCTACAGTGATGAGTGGCACCATGAAGCAGAGCGCCGTGGCTTGCCAAACGTACGCACAACGCCACTTGCATTAGATGCAATGGTTACAGATAAAGGCAAGCATTTATTTGAAAGCAATAAAGTATATACACATGTTGAATTAGAAGCGCGCCATGAAATTGAACTTGAAAAATATATTAAGAAAGTGCAGATCGAGGCAAGAATAATGGGCGATTTGGCCATCAATCATATTATTCCATCTGCAGTTGAATATCAAAATTTATTGATCAAAAATATTCGTGGTTTAAAAGACGCAGGATTACCCGAATCATCTTATGCAGGCCAGCTTGAAATTCTTAAACAAATTTCAAATCATTTACAGGTAGTTTATACAAAAGTGAATGAAATGGTTAAGCAAAGAAAGATTGTAAACAACATGGATAATACGCGTACAAAAGCGATAGCTTATTGCAGTGAAGTTAAAGAAAGATTTTTTGGCGATATCCGCTATCATGCCGACAAGCTTGAAATACTCGTTAACGATAATAACTGGACTTTACCGAAATACAGGGAACTGTTATTTTTGAGGTAGGATATAAATAATTTAATTTAAAAGCCGCTTCAAAAAAAGAAGCGGCTTTTAAATTTATAATTCAGGCTAAACAATGTTGCTAAAGCTGGAACAAAAAATATATAAGTGCTTATACAATTTAAAAACTGAAATAAGCTACAAATTTTTTTAGCAACTTTACTTTCAGCAAGTAAAATTTTATAACGAATTTTATATAGCATTGAAGAATAAATAAAATATATGAAAGATAAAATTGCCATTATTGGTGGCGGAAATCTTGGCGCTGCCATTGCTGAAGGCCTTATCAGCAGCGGGTTTGCAAAACCACAACACATTATAATTACCAAAAGAAATATTTCAACATTACGTTCATTAGAAGAGCGTGGTGTTATGGTCAGCAACAATAATTCGGATGCTATACGTTATGCAAAATGGATAATTCTTGCAGTGAAACCATTTCAAATAAAAGATATTTTAGTGCAACTGAAAGATGAACTTGATCCGTTAAAGCATCAACTAATAAGTGTAATGACCGGCGTTTGGATAAAAGATATCCAGGAAATTTTAGGTACTGAATTTACTGTGTTTCGCGCTATGCCAAACACTGCAATTGAAATTCAGCAAAGCATTACCTGCATTTGCAGTCATGGTGCTAATGATGAACAATCTCAATTTGTTGCGGAGCTTTTTAGCCAGCTTGGCAAAATTGTTTTTATTGAAGAAAAATTAATGGACGCTGCAACGGTACTCGGCGCCTGCGGCACTGCTTATGCCATGCGTTATATACGCGCAAACATACAAGGCGGAATTGAGATTGGCTTTGACGCTAAAACCGCTTCGCTTATTGCGGCGCAAACCGTTAAAGGCGCTGCCGAATTATTGCTTACAAAACACACGCATCCGGAACAGGAAATTGATAAAGTAACAACACCAAAAGGCTGCACCATAGCGGGTTTGAATGAAATGGAACACCAGGGTTTTAGTTCATCTTTAATTAAAGGTGTTGTAACAAGCTATAAAAAAATTGTGCATGATATGTAGTTGATCCGCTTTGGGAAGTCTCCGGATCTGCTCTGCGAAGTTTCCAAACTTCGCAGGTTTATGCGCAAAGTCTCTGACTTTGTATAATAATATTTTATCCAATCGCCTGCTTCAAATCATCAATTAAATCATCCGCATCTTCAATACCAACACTTAAACGTATCAGCGAATCTTTCAAACCATTTTTTATTCTTTCTTCTTTTGGAATGGAAGCATGCGTCATAGTTGCAGGGTGATTAATTAAGCTTTCAACGCCGCCTAAACTTTCTGCAAGCGCAATTATTTTGGTTGATGAAACAACACGTTTTAATGTTTCCGGCGATTCATCTTTTAATTCAAAACTTATCATGCCGCCAAATCCACGCATTTGTTTTTTCGCAATGTCATGATTTGGATGATCTTCAAAACCCGGCCAATAAACTTTGGCAACCTTTGAATGATTGCGTAAATAGTTTGCGATCTTTTCGCCGTTCTCACAATGCCGCTGCATGCGCACATGCAATGTTTTTATACCGCGCAATACCAAAAAACAATCCTGCGGCCCGGGAACTGCACCGCAACTTTTTTGAATGAAATGCAGATTGTCACGAAGTTTTTCATCATTCATAGCAAGGCAACCTTGTATTACATCGCTGTGGCCGCCCAAATATTTTGTTGATGAATGCATGGCTATATCTGCTCCAAGATCTAAAGGATTTTGCAAATATGGAGACGCAAAAGTATTATCAACACAAACTAAAATGGAATGCTGTTTTGCAAGGTTTGTTGCTGCAGCAATATCAACAATATTCATTAATGGATTTGTTGGTGTTTCAATCCATATCAATTTTGTATTTTGATTAATTACACGCTCAATATTTTTTGTCTCCATCATGTTTACATAATGAAATTTAATTCCGAATTTTTCAAACACTTTTGAAAACAGGCGAAACGTTCCGCCATACATATCATTCGATGCAATTACTTCGTCGCCTGGTTTAAGCAATTTAATTACCGCATCTGTTGCCGCAACACCGCTGCTAAAAGCCAAACCAAATTTTCCGTTTTCAATTGCTGCACAAGCAGCTTCCAATGCGGTGCGTGTTGGGTTTGCAGCTCTTGAATAATCATACCCTTTATGCACTTCCGGTGCCGATTGTACATACGTTGAAGTTTGATAAATAGGGGTCATTATTGCCCCGGTTGATGGATCTGGTTCTGTGCCTGCGTGTATAAATTTTGTAGCTTGTTTCATTGCAATATGTATTAGCGCAAAGATGATGCATAATGCTTTATATTTTTATAAAACATTCGCCGTGCACATGATATAACAGCTCAAAAAATAACCTTCATTTTTATTTGTAAATTAGTTGTTTCAAAATAGCTGATTATGTACGGATATGAAACTAATCAAACCATATTACTTGCATACACTGTATGGCAAAGTGACAACATACAAAAATATAAGGCAGGTGAACTATTAGAATACGATGAATTATATGCGCTATCGAATAAAATCAGAAAAGTAAAACAGAATGTATTTAATGCTCAAATCCTTTATTTGGAACATGAAGGGTTTTTAGAAATAGGAAGAAATGAATTACCTAAATTGTTCGTAATCCTTAGACAAAAGGGACGAGGAGCTGCGTTAGGCGATTTTTTCAGGAAACAGAATGATAAGATAATATGAAAAGGTTTTGTGGACGCTTTAATGGTCGTCGGAACATGGGCATTAGCAATTATTACTTTTTTGGCGCTTAGAAAAGATGGTAATGAAAAAATGCAATCTTTACAATCGCAGCTATCCACGTTAAAGTATCAATTACAACAAATAAGCACAACACCGATAAAAATGGATTCTGCTTTATATCCCAATGAAAAAAATTGTAAAGGAAGCGATACAATGAAAAATAAGATACCTATTCCCAAGCCGTAAAAGCAGCTTGCTATCATACTTAGTCCTTATTATATGTTGGTGCCTTTCATCATTCGATTAACACAACTTAACAAATGAAATAATTCTTTTTAAAATTTTATAATTATTGGGTTCAATGGTAAAATTTCACACATCAACATTTGTTTTTATCGTTTCAGTAAATTTAAAATGCTTTATAAAAAATCTATCAATTCAATTTAACAAACCAGTGGTGTAGAACCACTTGACTTAAGTATGTACATGCATATAATTTCATGCAATTATTAATCAATAAAAAATAATATTATGAAAAAAATGCTTTCTTATGCAGCTTGCTTTTTTATTATGTCATCAGCGTTTGCAGGCCCGGGTTCAATCTTGATAAAAAAATTTAATCAAACTTTTCCCAATGCGCAACAGGTAAAATGGACTGATTCTAAGGGCGGTTATTTTGTAAGTTTTTATCAAAACGAAAATTTCGAAAAAATTTTGTATGATAAAGATGGCGATTTTAATTGCTCCTGGAAATATACAGATGGAAAATCGTTACCTACAAATATTGTAATGATCTTAAATAAAAAATACAGTGCAGGTAAAATTCTTGGTGTTACAGAATATACAACGAAAGATGATGTGAGTTACAATATAAAATTATCAACAGATTCAAAACTGTATTCGCTGGACATCACATCAGACGGATCAGTTACAAAAGAAGAACAATATGCTAACCAAAATGCAAATAATGATGATGCAAAAAATATGCATCATTAATTATTACGCGGTGTTTACGCGTTAAGTTTTTCTTTGTAATCGTGCAGTTTCAACAACAGTTTTTATGGCTTTGCAATAAACATAATTTGTAAAGCCTTTTTTATTTTTTATACTGATGAAAATAAATTTGAAATTTGTTGCCATCACACAATAATCTATGCAACTACAACAAACATGGCGATGGTTTGGGCCAGATGATCCGGTAACATTAAAAGATATTTTGCAAACAGGCGCAACAGGCATTGTACATGCGTTGCATCAAATTCCACATGGCGATGTGTGGACGGTTGAAGCAATACAAAAAAGAAAAAACATTATTGAAAAAGCAGGTTTGGTTTGGAGTGTTGTGGAAAGTGTTACAGTACACGAATCAATAAAAACACAAACCGGCGATTACAAAAAATACATTGAACTGTATAAACAAACACTGCGAAACCTGGCTGCCTGTAACATAAAAATTGTTACGTACAATTTTATGCCTGTTACAGACTGGACGCGTACAAACCTGAATTACACAATGCCCGACGGATCGCAGGCATTATATTTTAACTGGTTTGATCTTGCTGTTTTTGATATATATGTTTTGAAAAGAAAAAATGCTGCGAATGATTACAGCGATGAAATTATTCATGAAGCAGAAAAAAAATCCAAACAATATTCATCATCACAATTAGATGAATTATCCACAATGATTCTTTTTGGCTTGCCAGGCGAAAAGAAAATTACAATACCTGAAGTGCTTGAAAAATTAGATTGGTACAAAGATGTAAGCCACGAAGTTTTGCGTGAAAATTTAAAATATTTTCTTGAAGAAATTTCGCCTGTTGCAGATGAATTAAATATTAAATTAGCTATTCATCCTGATGATCCGCCTTTTGATGTGTTGGGTTTGCCGCGTGTTGTTTCAAACAAAAATGATATTGATTTTATACTGTCATCCGTCACTAATAAAAGCAATGGCATTTGTTTTTGTACAGGTTCATTGGGCGCAAGTGCGAAGAACAATTTAATTGATATTGTTCGCGCAATTGATACACGCTTACATTTTGTTCACCTGCGTAATACAAAAAGAGATACAGTCGGAAATTTTTACGAAGCGAATCATCTTGATGGTGATACAGATATGGTTGCGGTGATGAAGGAAGTTCTTGCCATTCAGCAAAAAGTAAATGAACAAATTCCTTTTCGTCCGGATCACGGGCATGTGATGCTGAATGATATACATAAAAAAACAAATCCTGGTTATTCGTGTATTGGCAGAATGCGCGGGCTTGCAGAACTGCGCGGCTTAATGTTGGGAATACATGATTCTTTTGTGCAATAAAATTTTATGATGCTTTGCGTTTTGTATGTGAAAGGCTTGCTTTAAGTTCTTCCATCAAATCTTTTGTATCAGAATGTACAACACGCATTTTAGGCGCAGTAAATTTCTTTCCCTTTGCTTTTGCTTTTATAAACTTCAATAAAGTATCTGTATAAGTGTCTTTATATTTTGAAATATCAAATTCACCAGTTAGCTGATCAATTAATTTAATTGCCATTTGTATTTCGGCTGCACTAATTTTTGATGCAGGCACTTTTACATCTTCAATGCTGCGCACTTCATCTGCATAACGTATTTTATGTAACACAAGAATTTTTTCACTCGCATTTATCAAACAAATATTTTCTTTACTTCTTAAAACGAAAGTGCCAAGCGCTGCCTTTTTAGATTTTATCAATGCGTCACGCAACAATGTATAAGCTTTCGCGCCATTTTTTTCAGGTTCAATATAATAAGAGCCGTCGTAATAAATGGGAGCAACTTCTGCAACTTCTACAAACTCAGTTATATCAATTGTTTTTGTTTTTTCAGGGCTGGCTTTTTTAAAATCTTCATCACTTAAAATAACATATTGATTGTCTATTTTATAGCCTTTTACAATATTTGACCAAGCGACTTCTTTCCCTGTTTTTTCATTCACTCTTTTAAACTGGATGTTTGAATTATCTTTTTTATCCAGCATATCAAGATCAAGACTGCTTGATTCAACGGCGCTGTATAATTTTATAGGAATATTTACAAGACCAAAGCTTATTGAACCTGTCCAAAGAGATCTCATATATTTTTTATTGTAACCAATGAAAATATTATGCCTTTAAATTATGTATGATTAAATTGTAGAAATGGTTGTACCATTATATTTAACTCACCACATTTTTAACGTCATTAAACAAACGTAACTGCGTAAGGCTCGACATAAATAGTTGTATATGATTTTGAATAAGGCTCTTTATTGATGTACCAAGATGTTTATCTTTCAATAGTTTTTTGTACGACTTTAAATATATTTCTTCTGAATAACTGCAGATAGATTCAAGCCCGTTAGATAAAACAACTTCAGGTAATTTTTTACTTTCAATACTATCATGGTTGTAACTAAAACAACTTAAAGAATCAATCTGGGCGCGAATCTCATTCTCGCATTGCAGCGATTCTGAGGCAAGTAAATACACGCACTTTGCAAACGATTTATCAAAACTGGCATTGGCAACAGCTTCAAGTGTTTTGCGTGCAGTAACCATTTTAGTTACCATATTTTTAAGGCGTATGCACATATAAGAATATTGTGCGGCCTGCTTTTTAGAAATTGTTACAAACATCATGGCGAATCGTTTTTTGTTTATTTTATACCACAAAATATATGCCCGGCAATGGTATGATTTTAGTGTAGCAGAAATATACAATTTTTTTAAGAAATTATTATTTCAAAACCAATACAAACTAAGAATTATACAATATGCGTAAAACTATTTTCCAGTTTTTTCATTGGTATTATCCAAAAGGAAAGTTATGGAAAGATGTAGCCGAACAGGCATCTCATTTACAATGGCTCGGCATTTCAGACGTGTGGCTGCCACCGGCTTACAAATCTTCTGCAGGTTCTGACGGCGTGGGCTATGACGTATATGATTTGTTTGATCTGGGCGAATTTGATCAGAAAGGTTCGGTGAAAACAAAATACGGTACAAAAAATCAATTTATAAATGCTGTAAAAATATTACACCGGAATAATTTAAGTGCAATGGCCGACATTGTATTGAATCACAAGAACGGCGCAGATGAAAAGGAAAAAGCACACGTAATTAAAGTTGATTATAATGACAGGAATAAGATTATTTCTGAGCCATTAGAAAAAGAAATAAATACCAAATATTATTTTCCGGGCCGTAATAAAAAATACTCAGAATTTGTGTGGGACTATCATTCATTTACCGGCGTTGATGAATGCACAATCGACAACGAAAAATGTATTTATAAAATATTAAACGAACATGGTGAGCTTTGGGATGATGTGGTGGGGGAAGAGTTT
>JBDUEO010000137.1:0-7819 GCA_040002335.1 Parafilimonas sp.
TGGGTTCCAGCAATCATCAAAAAAAACAAAAATAGTTTTAATGCCATGTGTATCTGCAATAGATAAATAAGTATTCATGCGATCTTTAAAACCTGCGCTGTCTATTTGCCAGGCAAGATGATGCAAAAAAACGCGCATAACATTCATACCAATTGATTGCGCATAACCTAACTCATTATTGATGGTTGATGTGTCAAACGTTTCAGCCTGCCACATTTCTAATTGATTAACTGCGGTGCTGGGTATGAAATCGCAACCGCTCATCCACGGGTAATTTGCATACCATGCATTCGCTTTTTCTGTTGACCAAACAGGACTTATATTTTGTGCATGAATATTTGCAGTTAATAAAATAAAAATGAATGTAACTGCAAGCTGTAATTTTTTCATGCGTATCATTTTCGGTTATTATAAAATATTTTGCTGATAATATAAGTTGCTTTTAAAATGCGTATTTACATCATTAACTGGTTGCAATTAGCGCGAAGATACATGCTGCAAATTTTAGAAAACAATTATAGCGCGGTAATGAAGACACTCACATGAATGTTGAAAAAAATAAGCATATCTTTTTAATTGCAGCTTTATTTTAAAACAAAACCCTTTAATATTAAAAATCGTTGTTACTATAAATTGAAAGCACGTTGTTTGCATATTAGTTCCGCATCTATACAATTTATGAAATACCTGATTGGATTTTGCTTTTCGATACTTGCAGTAGTTGCACATGCACAAAATAATCCTGATGAAATTATTGGGAAATGGGAATCAACTGATAAAAACCTTATTGTAGAAGTATATAAACAACAAAATGTTTTTAAAGCAAAAGTTGTTTGGTTTTATGATGGAGATGATACCATTACGCCTATTAGCAAACGGCTTGATATAAAAAACCCAAATAAAACTTTACGTTCAAGGCCAATTGTTGGTGTAGATATTTTATCAGGCCTAACATATAATGCAAAACAAAATCGCTGGAATGGCGGCAAAATTTACGATGCCACATCTGGAAGAACGTGGGATGCAACTGTTTGGCTAACTAATTTTAATAATTTGAATGTAAGAGGTTTTTACGTTTTTCGCTGGATTGGTAAAACACTCACTTTTATAAGAATAAAGTAGAAGAAATCAAGCACTATTTTTTTGTGCATCAGCAGTTTGCTGGTGAAATATTTTTTCCATTAATTCAAACAACGCCGGATGTTTTGTCTTGAATTGTTCGGGTGCCCCAAAAAAATATTCCGAGGCAACAGCAAAAAATTCGGCTTTATTGGTAGCGCCATAAATATTCATGTCTGAATTGCCGTGTTTCATTTTTTCTATTTCTTCATTCATATATTTTATCCAGGGAATAGTATATTGTTTACTCAACAATGCTTCCGGTATGCCATCGGTTTCTCCATCTGCTTTGTCTAATAAATGTACAAATTCATGTATGCCGGTATTATGTTGCGATAATTCGTTGGCAAAACCTTGCCGCAATGCACGCTTTGAAAGTATCATCATTTGCTGCATAGCGCCTGTGCCAATCATGCCCAAAGTATTTCTTTCGTCAGAGGTTACTGAAAACGCATCATGATCAAATGTATCAGCATAAATAAGCACATCTTTTACATTATAATAATGCCAGTCGAAATTAAATACCGGTATAATTGCGCTTGATGCAACCAGCAATTTATCAAGATCATCAATCTCAGTATTTACTGCATGAATATGTACATAAGAAAGAAAATCGCTTATCCTGTTTTCGAAACGCAGTTTATCACTATTATTTAATTGCCTGTAAAAAGCAACATGATCATTAAGCAGTGAGCGAAAGTTTTCAGGAAAATTAATATTGTTACTGCGTGGTTTTCGCCTGCGTAATATTAAAAAAATAATTACTGGTATAACAATTAAAAAAATTATAAAGCCTTTCAATATTATATTATAAAGTTTCGAAACTAAGATAAAATCAAAACAAATAATTGCGCATAGCAATCAATTAAAATAATCTGTGTAATTATTAAAACAATTTAAACATTAAAGCTGCAAATACTGATTATTAAAATTATTACCTTTCGGTTTTATACTTTATGCTAATTGCACCTTTACCTGATAACGAAGCAGAAAGATTAAACGTTTTAAAATCGTATGATATACTTGATTCGTTACCTGAATCAGATTACGATGATATTACGAAACTTGCATCTGAAATATGCCAGACTTCTGTATCGCTTATTAGCTTTATAGATGATAGCCGGCAGTGGTTTAAATCAAGCGTTGGGCTTGAAGTAAAAGAAACACCAAGAGACTTTGCTTTTTGTACACACGGAATTCTTAATCCCAATGAAATATTAATTGTTCCTGATTCAAGAATTGACAGCCGTTTTGCAGATAATCCGTTGGTAATAAACGATCCGCACGTAATATTTTATGCAGGCGTTCCGCTGGTTACACATAATGGTTTTCCGCTGGGCAGTCTTTGTGTAATAGACAGTTCACCAAAAGAATTAAATAAAAGCCAGGTAATTGCTTTAAAAGCTTTGGCAAAGCAGGTAGTAAATCTTGTTGAGCTGAGAAAAAGTAATAAGACGCTGAAAACAATGCAAGCTTTATTGCAAGAAAGGAACAGCGAACTTGAATATATTTCTACTAATATTTTAAATGAAGTACAACAACTTGCAGAAACGCTTAGTACTATAGAAACCCATTACGCAGAAACATTAAATGAAGATGGAAAAAAACTTGTTGCTTCCTGCTCAAATCATATAAATAAAATAGAAGCTGCATTAAATAAAAATATTGAAGAATAATTTAGCCTTACTCTTATAAAAATTTTTGAAAAATAAGTTGAAGAATTTCTAACTAATGGCAAGCACATTTTGCGAAGCAGTGCAACTGCTTGATAAAAAAAGTTTGATGCGTGTTTATCATGATGAAGCGTACGGTTATCCTGTTACAGATGACAATGAATTGTTTGAAAGATTGATGCTGGAAATTAACCAGGCTGGTTTAAGTTGGGCAACAATTTTAAACAAGCAACAAAATTTCAGGAAAGCTTTTCATCAGTTCAATATTAAAAAAGTTGCATCGTATAAAGACGTTGACAGGGAAAGATTATTAAATGATGCAGGTATTATACGCAACCGTTTAAAAGTTGATGCAGCTATTTATAATGCAAATGTTATTCTGCAATTACAAAAAGAATTTGGCTCATTTAAAAAATGGTTAGATGCCAATCATCCAAAAACAAAAGCAGAATGGATGCAGTTGTTCAAGAAAACTTTTAAGTTTACAGGTGGCGAAATTGTAAATGAATTTTTAGTAAGTACAGGTTATTTACGCGGCGCGCATGATGAAACTTGTCCTGCTTATAAAAAGGTGCTCAAATCAAAACCCGCATGGACAAAAAACAAATAATTCAGTAAAAATAAAATGGTGTTTCATTCCGGTTTAATAGATAAAATATGAATAATATCAAAAGCACTTTTCGCAATGCCGCAATAAAAACTGTCTTTTGTTTTATTAAAACTTACTAATACAGAAGTTCCGTTTTCTTTTAAATTTTGTGGTAAAAAATCAGGATGATAATAAACTGTGTCATCAACCACAACCATCCAGTCACAGCCATCAACAGCAACATCACCGGAATATATTAATTCAGCTTGAATGTTATTATTTACGTTATCGTTGTGTAATTCTTTGTTGCATGAAATTGCCAACATCAATAAAAAAAGAAAATAGTGTTTCATAGCAGTACTGACATAAAAAAATTAAAAGCGTTGTAACTTGTAAAAATTATTATTTTATTTTCATCATCAATTGTAAGTATTAAAATGAAAAAATCAAACTGGCCGGATATTGATTTTAATAACTGGAAAGATACTTTATCAACAGTACAATTATGGACGCAGATAGTTGGCAAAATACGGTTAAAAGCAATGCCGTGGCTTAATCATTCATGGCATGTAACGTTGTATGTTACGCCGCAAGGTTTATCAACAGGCAGCATGCCTTTTGAAGACGGCATTTTTGAGATCGGTTTTAATTTTCAACAACATATTTTGCTTATTACAACAAGCAACGGCAATGAAGAAGAAATAAAATTATACCCGCGCAGTGTTGCTGATTTTTATAAAGAACTTTTTAATAAACTAAAGAAAGCAGGTATTGAAACAAATATTTATGCTGTGCCAAATGAAATTGAAAACGTTATTCCTTTTGAACATGATGAGTTGCATAAAACGTACGATAAAGATCAAATTAAAAATTACTGGAAAGCGCTTGTGCAGGTACATAATGTGTTTACAAAGTTCAGGGCAGGCTTTCGCGGCAAATGCAGTCCTGTGCATTTTTTCTGGGGCGCTTTCGATCTTGCCGTTACACGTTTTTCGGGCAGGCAGGCACCGGAGTATTCAGGCACAATGCCAAATATTCCGTTACGCGTAATGCAGGAAGCCTATTCGCACGAAGTAAGCAGTTGTGGTTTTTGGCCGGGAAGCGAAGCTTTTCCAAATGCTGCTTTTTATGCGTATTGTTATCCAACACCTGAAGCTTTTAGCACACAACCGGTTGAACCAACAGAAGCATTTTACAGCAAAGAAATGGGCGAATTCTTTTTGTTGTATGATGATGTAAAAAATGCTGCTAATCCTGAAGAAACATTGCTGCGTTTTCTAAATACAACTTATGAAGCAGCAGCAAATACAGGCGATTGGAAAAGAGCAGCATTGGAATGCGATCTCTCATCTTTTGAACAATAAATAAAATTTTATACAAAATGCAGGAAACTATTTGCGAAGATATTAAAGCCATAAAAAAATAAAAACAGCAAGTGAAGATGTTTGCGAAGAATGTATAAAAACAGGAAGTGATTGGGTGCATTTAAGAACTTGCCAAACCTGTGGCGTAACGCTTTGTTGTGATGATTCACCCAATAAACACATGACTAAGCATTACGATAAAACGGCACATCCTGTAATTATTTCTGCAGAGCCCGGCGAAAGATGGATGTGGTGTTATAAGCATGAAGTAATTGCTGAATACTAAAGATAATTTTTAACCGGGCTGCATATAAATCGTTGCTGATTTTTGCTTCCTTCATTTCAGTTTATCGCACTTATTGAAAAATTAATATTATTGCATTTATAATACTGCTTAATGAGAAGTTTTCCAGGCATTATTTTTCTTGCCTTATTCCCTTTTGTTGCATGTTTCTGCCAATCAGGCAAACCATTAATGAGTGTGCCGCCTGCGTGGATTACCTTATACACAATTGATTATTCAAGCACTGCTTTAGATAAAGAAGCAGAAAATGGATCTGTTGATTTGGATTATGAAGAACAGATAAATTTAAATGATCAATCTGTTTATACAAAGCACAGTATTAAAATTTTATCGGAAGCTGGCGTGCAGGATAATTCAGAAGTAACCATAGATTTTGATCCAACTTATCAGCAGTTAATTATTCATACAATAGAAATAATAAGAGATGGTGAATCTGTAAATAAACTAAATCTTGGCAAATTAAAAATCATTCATGTAGAAAAAGATTTAGATAAATTTATTTACGATGGTCAGTTAGAAGCTACGCTTATTCTTGATGACGTTAGAAAGAATGACATAATAGAATATAGCTATACATTAAAAGGCTTCAATCCTATTTTTCAAAATAAGTTTCAAAGATTTTTTGATACTAAACTGGATATACCGGTGTATAATTTGTATTACAAATTAATAGTTCCTATCAACCGCAGCATTAATATCAAAAACAACAACGATACTATCAATCCTCTAAAACACACTGAAGGCAATAACAATATTTATGAATGGCGCAAAATCAATAACCACACTATACGCGTACAAGATAAATTGCCTGATTGGTATGATCCATATTCATCAATAATGATCAGTGAATTTAATTCCTGGTCTGAAGTAAATAATTGGGCAAAGCAATTATTTCCAGAAAATATTAGTATATCGCCGGCATTAAAAAATGAAATAAATAAAATAAACAGCAATTACAAAACCAGCGAAGAAAAAACAACGGCAGCAATGCGTTTTGTACAAGACGATATAAGGTATATGGGTATTGAAATGGGTATTCATTCGCACAAACCTGCAAACCCAAATAAAGTATTTGATCAGCGCTTTGGAGATTGTAAAGAAAAATCTTACCTGCTTTGCGTAATGTTGAATTCAATTGGTATTAATGCTTGCCCTGTTCTTATTAATGCTTCGTATAAAAAGACAATTACAGAATGGCTGCCTGCGGCAATTGATTTCGATCATTGCACTGTGCGTGTTATTATTAATAATAAAACGTATTGGTTAGATCCTACTATTAGTTATCAAAGAGGAAGTCTTTCAACTATAAGTTATCCCGATTATCAATTTGGACTTGTATTAACCGATACAACAACATCACTTTCAACAATAAAACCACAAGGCAAAAACAAGGAAACAGTAAAAGAAATTTTTACAGTACCTGAATATTATGGCCTTTGTTATTTTAAAGTAATTACAACCTACAGCGGTGCTTACGCAGACGATACGCGAAGTGATTTTAATTACAGCAGCGACTATGAAATGCAAAAGAATTATTTGAATTTTTATAAAGACTATTTCGATAATATAAAGTCTGATAGCCTTACTTATTCTGATAATGATTCAACCGGTATTTTCACCACTACAGAATATTATTCAATTGATAGTTTCTGGACAATAAAAGATAATTCCAGAACCGCAGATTTTTCCTGTTACGTAATAAGCGATCTTTTAAAAAAGCCAAAGGAAACTAATCGTACCATGCCGATTGGCTTAAGCTTTCCTGTGCATTGTACTGAAGAATTAGACATAAATCTTGCGGGCAATGGCTGGAATTTAAAAGAAGTGGATGAAGATGTACGCTGTGCTTCTTTTGCTTTTATTAAAAAAAGTAAAGTATATGATAACCGCATAATTATTGATTACGATTATGAAAGATTTAAAGACAATGTAATGCCTGAAGAATCAGGAAATTATTTGTCGGCATTACAAAAAATTAATGAGGAACAGGATTATCAAATATCATGGAATGATGATAATAAATCAGCTACATCATCTACTTCATCAACAGGAACATTAGTTGAAATAATTATTGTTATTCTTGTTTTACTTGGCTTAATAGTTAGGTGGACACAAAGGCGCTAATGTTATTAAAACTTAAAATAAACAAACAGTCTTCCAAAATTTTTGCTGTCGTTTTCTATACGATGATATAAAGGTTTAATATGCGGTTGTTGTAAAAAGCGTTCAACTTTTTTACGTAATTGCCCGCTTCCTTTTCCGGGAATAATTTCTACTTCACGAATTTTTTTTTCAACTGCATCATTAAATGCCTGCTGCAATGCTTTATCAATTGCAGCGCTGTTATTATAAATATCGTGAAGGTCAACCTTAATGCGTGCCATTTAATTAAACATTATTTTTATCAACCAGTGAATCATATTCAGAATGTTTTTTAAGATACGAAGCCACAAAAGGGCAATACACCAAAACTTTTTTGTTGTGCATTTTAGCCCATTCAAATGCAAATTTTACCAAAGCAGAAGCAATGCCTTTATTTTCAAGGGATGGTGGAACTTCAGTATGCATAAAAGCTACATCATCTTTATAAACCCTGTAAACCAAAGTAGCCAGTTGATCATCCATTCTTACTTCAAATTGTTGCTGCGCTGTGTTATTTGTAATCGTAATATTATTCATAGTCTCAATTTATTTGGTACAACTGTTTCCACAAATTACTATAACACGATAAATAAATACTTCACAAATAATATAAGCAATCAGTTTAGGT
>JBDUEO010000138.1:0-7717 GCA_040002335.1 Parafilimonas sp.
ATAAAAAAACATAAAATGTTACCGACATCCATCTTGGAATATCAGCATACACATTATAGGTATCAATAAAATTTCCCCATGATTCGGGATGATTTTTCAAAAGGCCAGCATAAACTCCTGTAACAAATATGAAAGCTGTAAGCTGCGGAACAAGATCTACAATTACAGAATAAAAATGACGACGCTTTTTCTTACTGATTTTAAAATCCGGTTCCAGCGATGCTTTAATATAAAAATATAGCAGCGGTCCAAATGGCATTACAATTACAAGCGGAATAAAATTAGAAATGAATCGAAGAATATCTGAGTTAAACCAATTTGCATAACTCGCATATAAATTAAAGCTTGCTAAAGAAATCAACAAGATCAGTGCAGATAATAAACGATTAGCCTGCTTATTTTTCCTGGAGAAAAAAAGCAGGCTGCTAATAATAAATCCCTGGATTGCTCCCAGTAAAATAATGGTATTTAAAAATGCCGACATTAAGTTGATTAATGAAGATGCAAATTACTTAAGCTTTCAGCAACTTAAATACATTTTATGCGTTAAATGCTGCAGCAAATTCTTTTGCAAAATCTGCAAGTTTAATGCTGCTTAAAACAGGTTTGTTTTTAAAATAATCTTCGCCCATTTCACCTGTGCGCATAGCAATTCCCATCTCGTTATAATTTTTTGCAACTTCATCTGATAAGCCCGCTTGCTGCAAGCCTTGTAAATTTTGTTCATCAGCAAAAACAACCCAGTTCAAATCTTTTTTATCAATTGCATTACCTAAAACGGAAGCAATTTTTTCACCTGTTACTTCATCACCCGCAATATATTTTACACTGTGACCGGTAAAAGATAAGTTCAGTAATTCTTCTGTGGCAGCTTTAGCAATATCCGAAGGATGAACTATCGGAAAAGTCTTTTCACCAAAATTTCCACCCATAATACCTGCAGTTTTAATTAAGCCAATTTGTGCCAATAAATTTTCATAAAAATAAGCAGGACGAAGATGTTTGATGTTAACATCTGTAAGCGCATTCAATGCTTCTTCAACACGATGCAAACCAGTTACAGGTCCGCAGCCATCAATCATGTGTGCACCAACGCTGCTGAGGTTCACCACGTATTTAATGCCTGCATCTTTAATTGATGTTGCATAATTTTTTCCGGTGTTGCCAATCCATTCTTTCCAATCATCAGCATCCAATTTTGGTGGAATCATGGTGTACACTGCATCATTATCTTTAAAAGTTTCATTCAAAAATTTTACATCCTGTACAAAACCAACTGCAGGTTTTGCACCAAGTATTTTTATTGCCGCTTCGTTTTTATGGTTTGATGTGATGATGGTTACTTCATGACCTTTAGCAATTAAGTTTTCAGCTAACGGTTTACTTATGTTACCTAATGATCCTGTAATTACATATTTCATATTCCTGTTTTTAGTTTGATTTTAGAAATGATTTTAAATAGTTGTATATACAAATAATAGTATAAAAAAAATTAGTCAGGTAATTTATCTGCAAGCTTGTGCATGCCATTCAGCAATTCAAAACTTTCATCTTTTCCCAAAATTTTTGCATAGGCTTTAAAGAAATCATTTACACACTCTTTCAGTTTTGGAAATAATTTTTTCGCTTTTGGTGTTGGATAAACATTGGTTATTTTGCCTTCAGTTATGCGCACCAAAAATTTTTTTTCTTCAAGCTTTTCTATAAAACGCGTTACTGTGCTGGGTGTAAGTTGCATTTCGTTTGATAAAGTGCCTGGCTGCACACCCGGATCTTCAATTGCGATCATTAATAAATATGCATGGCTGGGTGAAAGATCAACTTTCTTCCAGCTTTCATTTGCAAGTTTTTCCATTTTTCTTGCCAGAGCGTTGGAAGAAAAATACATGCATTTAGAATACCTGCTTTCCGAAATCTTCATGCAGACAAATGTAGCGTATTTTTTATTTGTATATACAAATATCTTTACAAGCCTGAAAAACTATCAAGAAACTTATACATATATTTTTGCTGATATTTTATGTGTTCATGCGTTAATGTATTTATTTCATCTTCTGTTTGCACATGATCGTTTTTTATTAATTCTGAGCGTTCATTTTCAATCATACTTTTTAACAGATCTTCTTTTATTTCAACATGAAATTGTAAACCGGCAACGTGATTATTGTAAATAAATCCTTGTTGATCACATGTTTTTGTTTTAAAAAGATGAACAGCTTTTTCAGGTAAAGTAAACGTGTCTCCATGCCAGTGAAACGTTGTAAATGTTTGCGGCAAATTATCAGTTAAAGTATGCGGCGAAACTTTTTCAACTTCAAACCAGCCTATTTCTTTTTTTGTATGCGGAAACACTTTTGCGCCGAGCGCTTCAGCAATAAATTGCGCACCCAAACAAATACCTAAAACTTTTTTATTTTCTTCAATTGATTTTTTAATAAATGATTTTTCAGCTTTCATCCATGCATATTTATCTTCTTCATATACGCTCATAACACCGCCCATTATTATCAGCATATCGAATGTTTCTGTTGATGGAAAAATTGCATCTTCAAAAATCTTTGTATAAGTTGTTGTATGATTGTTTTCGGTAGCCCAATCTGCAATAGAAGCCGGATGTTCAAATGGCATGTGTTGAATAAAATGTATGCGCATGAATAACTGATTTTATATTTGATAGATAAAGATAAATTCATTCATTAAATTATTTACCAGTCTGACGGTTTGAAACCGTCTGACCGTAAAACCAAATCTCAATGAAATATGTTTTAATGTTTATAACATTTTTAGTAGGTTCAATTATTCCGGTTCAGGCAGTTGTAAATGCAAGATTGGGCAATCAAATAGGTGGTGCATTTATGGGTGCATTAATGAGTTTCTGTACAGGATTTATGTGGCTGCTTTTTTTAAACTTAAGTATAAACAGCACGGCAATAATCTCATTAAAACCTTTTTCAACAGGCCCGTGGTATATATGGCTGGGCGGTTTAATAGGAGCAATATTCGTAAGTTATATTACCTGGGTAAATCAGCGGCAAGGCGTTGGGCTTACGTTTGCACTTGTAATAAGCGGACAAATTTTTATTTCTTTATTGATAGATCATTTTGGTTTATTTGGTTCAGCGATAAGAACAATAACTTTGGAAAAAATTATCGGCGGTGCATTTATTGTTGCAGGAATTTTTTTGATTAAGAAATAACATGAGTAATCCAAACTTACATACTGAAAAAACGCAATTAACCGTAGAAGAAAAGGAGTTTGAAAATAACATTCGTCCACAACATATTATTGAATTTGCAGGCCAGCAACAACTGATAGATAATTTGCTCATTTTTATTAAAGCTGCCAAGTTGCGCGATGAAGCATTGGATCACGTTTTATTTCATGGGCCTCCGGGTTTGGGTAAAACAACTTTATCAAGAATTGTTGCCAATGAATTAGGTGTAAACATTCGCGAAACCAGCGGGCCTGTAATTGAAAAGCCAGGTGATCTTGCAGGCTTACTAACGAATCTTGAACCGAAGGATGTTTTGTTTATTGATGAGATACACCGGCTAAGCACAGTTGTTGAAGAATATTTATATGCGGCAATGGAAGATTTCCGGATTGATATTATGATTGATACCGGACCAAATGCGCGCAGTATTCAGCTTACTTTAAATCAATTTACTTTAATAGGTGCAACAACAAGAACTGGTTTATTAACGGCGCCATTGCTTTCAAGATTCGGCATTAAATCAAGGCTTGAATATTATCATGCTGAAACATTGAAAAAAATTATTCAGCGCAGCGCATTAATATTAAAGACAACTATTTCAAATGATGCTGCCGGGGAAATTTCGCGCAGAAGCCGTGGCACGCCAAGAATTGCAAACGGATTATTAAAACGTGTAAGAGATTTTGCTCAGGTGTTGAATGATGGAATCATTGATATTGGTATTACTCAGCATGCATTAAAAGCATTAAATGTTGATGAGTTTGGATTGGATGAAATGGATAACAAGATTTTATCAACTATTATAGAAAAATTTAAAGGCGGGCCGGTTGGCATTACAACAATTGCAACTGCCGTAGGCGAGGAGCCAGGTACTATAGAAGAAGTATATGAACCTTTTTTAATACAGGAAGGATTTTTGCAACGCACACCACGCGGCCGCGAAGTAACGCATAAAGCTTATGAGCATCTTGGCAAAAAGCCGGGTAATAACAGTTATGCAGGAAACCTGTTTAGTAACATGGATTTATAAAACAATCCAGTTTCCGTTTTCGTTTTTATATAATGATCCGTTGCTCATTTCATAAATCTTTATACCATCTATATCGCCTGTATTAATTTCTTTTACATAAACCATCACATTATCATTCAGCCTTGTTAGATAACTAATTATTTCCTGTATAGAAATGAACTTTTCCGGAAGCAGCTTTAACTCTTCCTGTTTATATGACAACAACAACATCGTTAGTAATTTAATTGTATGCAGAAAAAAGTATGCCCGTACTTTAATGGGTAAAGCCAAAAAAAAACCGTTCGTAATCTGAACGGTTTTTTTGCTATGTTAATTAACGTAATTAAAATAATGTAAATTCTACTCTTCTGTTTTTTGCTCTGCCATCTGCTGTTTTATTTGAAGCAATTGGCTGAGTTTCCCCATAACCTGTTGCCTCAATGCGGGAACTATTTGCACCTTTTGAAACCAGATAATCTTTTACAGATTCTGCGCGGTCTTTTGATAATTTCATGTTTGCATTATCAGATCCAACATTATCAGTATGTCCAGCCAATTTTAAACTGAAATTTTTATTGATCAATACTTGCGCAACCCTGTCAAGACTTGCATAAGAAGAAGGTTTAATAGCTGATTTACCAGTTTCAAATTGAAGGTCTTTAATAGCTTCATCTACTGTGCGCCTGTCTTCTTCAGTAATAATAACTGTTGCAGGTGGTGGCGGCGGTGGCGCTACAACTGGCAGCGGGCAACCTGAACCATCAACTTTTACGCTGTCAGGCGTGTTAGGGCATTTATCAAGATAATCTGCAACGCCATCTTTATCCGCATCTGATTTAAGGGCAGTAATTTCATTTTTTAATGCATCAATTTCACTTGCACTTTGTTGCTGGCTTGCAGCAACTGATGCTTTTAATGCATTGTTTTCATCCATTAAATCTCTTTTGAAATCTTTTACAGGATTGTCGGTCATTAATTGCGGTTTGTTTCCAAAAGCAAATTCAAGCCCTGCAAAACCATACGTAAATTTATCTTTATGAAATCCTTTTACATAACCATCAAGATTATCTCCATCAACATAATTCATTCTAAAACCAAGATCAACATTTAAGTTTTGAGCCGCAGCTATTTTTAAACCTGCACCAACAGGAACAAAAAATTCCTGTATATCTTTTCCGTCTGTTTTATATTGAATTGATGTACCGTTTTGCTGCAATACAGGTTTATAACCGGCTATACCGCCGCCTAATGAAACATAAGGAATAACAGCGCTTTTATCGCTAAGCCAGTTGATGTTTCCAAATGTAACAACACCGCTAAGGCTTGCTGCCCAATTTAAATTTGTTTTAAAAGATTGATATGGATTTGATGAAGGTTGGCCATTGCCAAGTGCATTATCATTATTGCCTTCAAGATTGCCTCTTAAAAAGTCTGCCTGAACAGCGAGATAATGTGTGAACTGATTTTTAAGATACAAACCATATCCTAATGTGGGTTTCCACTTTGTAAAATTATTGCTGCCTCCACTTGGCGCAACCGGTGCAAGTACGCCGGCATTAATACCTATTGAAAAGGTGCTGAATTTTTTTATGGGTTTCATGGTCATACTGGAGTCCTGCGAAAATGCAGGTGCTATTATTAATACAAATAATAAGGGCAGCAGTGTTTGCTTAGAAAAAACTTTTTGCATGTAAATTTTTTAGTTTATTTATTTACGTGCTGTTTTGCAAAGCGAATGCCATGTTTCAGTTAAGAAGATTTACAGGATGAAATTTACATTTGCTAAACGCAAAACGTTTTGATGTTTTAACAGTCTTTAAGAAAAGAAGCTACCATACTGATACATTAAACGTGTATCAATAATTTTTTTTGCATAAAAAGTTGAGCATACTTTTTATGTATTAACCTAATTATGTTTCATTTTATTTCTAATAGCAGCAAAATTTATTTGTGGTTGAAGGCGTAAAAATTCTGATTGATTTAACATGCGCGTAGTATCGATAAAATTATTTTCAACTGCTTTCAGTAAATCGTCATTCACCGCATTTATGTTATTATTTCTTGCATCAAGTATGGCAGAAAAATACCAGGCTTCACTGTTTGAAGGATCAGCCATTTTATACAGGTTTACAAAATAGGCTGCATCATTATTTTGATTGTTGTTAATTAACTGGTTGCTGATAGAATAAAATGCCAGCGATAAATACGCAAGCAATCTTTCATACATCGCACCTTCTGGCGTTAACGGTTTTGATTGTATTGTAAGATCATTAATGGTTTTATTCCAATAACTCATGTCGCCTTTTTGAAATTCGTTATTGTATTCTGCTTTTTTATTTTGTTCGGTGGTAAATAAAATTTGTTCTTGTTGCAATTGCTTTTTATAAGCAGGTTCATTTTTTATAGCATTATCTTTTTCTTTAAACCAGTTTACATCAGCAATTCCATCAAGCATATTTATTGATAAGATACATTCATTTTCTGCCTGTATCAAATCATTTTTATGTATAACAGAATCTAATCTTTTTTTACTGTTACTGATATATGCATTAATAAGCGAATCATTTTTTACTACAAGATTGTTTCGCATTGCATCAAGCTGCAAACCCTGGAAAGCAATGTTCAATACTGATAAAGGTGCCCATTCATGCTTGCCATTAAAAAAAATAATACGGTGTGCGGTTTGCGTTTTATCAAGCTCATTATTTAATGCAACAATATCCGTCATATTCATATCGCCTTTGCCTGCAATACCTGTAAAACTAAAATTGAAATTACCTGCAGGTGTTTCATCCGGCAGGCCGGCGCTGTTGGCAATAACGCCTTTTATTTCGTTGTGATGTAAAGCAATATAACCGGCAACTTTAGCGCCGCCGGAAAACCCGCAAACGTATATGCGCGGTTTATTTAATGCTAATCTTGTTTGTGAATCATTAAACAAATTTTGCCAGATGGTTTCTGTTGTTGGCCAGTCGTTTCCATTTTTTGAATTGTTGCTGCCGATAAAAATAAAATGGTATGCATTTGCCAATGCTTTATAATTTTTTAATGGCAGCGATCCATCACCATGCGCATCAAAAAAATAAACAATTGTATTTGCTTTGGCTGATGGAATATATAAAGCATACGATTGCGACGGATCGTTTTTACAAACAACACGTATTATTTTTTCTTTGGGAAAAGAATCTGCAATGCCCGAAGTTGTTATTGCGATTGTTGTGTCATTAGTTACAACATCAGCGTTTTCATTTGTTTGTTTATTTGCGCAGGCTGTTGCAGCAATCAATAAAAAATTTAATATTATTATTTGTAAAAGTTTCATAACAGGCGCTTAAATAAGTTGCTAAAATAAGCAAGTGATTATTCAAATTGAAAGCAATAATAATTACTAAATAAAAGCTCTTGTGCCGTACGCGTTATATGCTTCTCTGAATTCTTTTGGCGTACAATTTTTTTTCTTTCTGAAAATTCTGTTGAAGTTTGAAATATTATT
>JBDUEO010000139.1:0-7674 GCA_040002335.1 Parafilimonas sp.
GTTAAACATTACGCTGGAAGATGATAATAACGAGCTTTCGCAAGTGGTGGTAATTGGCTACGGAACAGTAAAGAAAAGTGATCTTACCGGCTCTGTTGTATCCGTAAAATCTGAAGACCTGAAAGCGGTTCCTGTCACATCTTTCGACCAGGCATTACAAGGCCGCGCAGCAGGTGTGCAGGTTACACAATTATCAGGAAAACCAGGAGCAGAAACTTCTATAAGAATTCGTGGCACAACATCTATTAACGCAAGCAATGAACCATTATATGTTATTGATGGAATGCTGGTGAATAGTGATGCAGGTGATATGAGCACAGGTGTTACGCTTGGGCCGCGGATCGGTGCTTTATCTGCCATTAATCCAAATGATATTGAATCAATAGAAATTTTAAAAGATGCATCTGCTACAGCAATTTATGGTTCGCGTGGTGCAAATGGTGTTGTCATCATTACTACAAAACGTGGTAAGGCAGGGCAAGGCACTGTTACGTTTGATACCTATTATGCAAAGCAGGATATTGCGCATGAAGTAAAAGTTTTAAATGCAGCACAGTTTGCAAATTTTGTAAACGATGCAAAAATTAATGCCAATCAAACACCGGTATATGTAAATCCAAAAAATTTAGGCGTTGGTACTGACTGGCAAGGCGAGCTTTTTAGACAAGCGCCGATGGCTAATTATCAAATTTCATTTTCCGGCGGTGATGAGAAAACCAAATACGCAATTTCCGGTGGCTATTTTGACCAGGATGGAATCATCATTAATTCAAATTTTAAACGCTATAGTTTTCGTGCAAACCTTGACCGTGAAGTAAACAAGCGCTTAACAATTGGCAACAGCATTACGTATGCAAGAGTTAGTTCCAACGGTGTGCTTACAAATGCCGGTACTATTGTTCCGGGTGTGGTAACAGCGGCACTATTGTTCAATCCAATTTTACCCGTTTACGATTCAACCGTTAATGGTGGTTATACATTTGAAAACGACAGGGGCACAACATTGGGCAATCCTATTGCTGATGTAAAAGAGTACAACTCTGTTACAACGAGTTCAAGATTTATAGGCAATGTATATGCACGTTATAAAATAACAGATGATCTTGAGTTGAAAACAAGTTTTGGTGTTGATGCATTTACTGACAGGGAAAATTCTTTTGGCCCTAATTTTCTTAAACGCACACAAGCCAGCGAAGGCGAAGCTTCTGTTGGTTCTGTTGATGGTTTAACATGGCTGAATGAAAATACATTAACCTATAATAAAAGCTGGCGCGATAAGCATAGGATAAGTGCTGTTGTTGGTTTTACAACACAGAAATTTAATAATGAAAGTTTGTTTGCTTATGCATTTGGCTTTCCTGATGGCAGAACAGGTTATCATAATATTGCCGCCGCGCAAAATCCGCAAACACCTGTTAACAACGAATCGCAATGGTCGCTGGCTTCTTATATAGGAAGAGTGAATTATACATTAGAAGATAAATATCTTTTTACATTAACCGGCCGTATTGATGGCTCTTCAAAATTTGCAGAAGGCAATAAGTATGGCTACTTTCCGTCAGGTGCATTTGCATGGCGTGTTTCCAAAGAAGATTTCATGAAAAATATAGATGCCATTTCAGATTTAAAATTTCGCGTTAGTTATGGTGTCATCGGCAACCAGGCAATTCCGCCATATCAGTCATTAGCATTAGTTGGCCCGTACGGACAAGGTGTTTTCAATAGTTCAGCAGGCAGCGAAGTGTATAATGGTATGGAACCTTTGAGTTATGTAAATAAGAATTTGAAATGGGAAAGCACCAAACAATTTGATGCAGGTGTTGATCTTGGTTTATTTAAACAACGTATAACAGTAACGGCTGATTATTATTCCAAGCTTACTTATAATTTATTATTGTCAACGCCCATTCCAACAACATCAGGCTTTGCAACAACATTGCTGAATGTTGGCAACATTACAAACAAAGGGCTTGACCTTGATGTTCATTCCATTAATACAACAGGTGCGTTACAATGGAGTACATCCGTTAATTTTTCAATGAACAGGAATGAAGTTACCAACCTGAATACAGCAACTGATATTTTATTATTGAATGCAAGTTTGTTGAGAAAAGGCGAACCCATTGGAACGTTTTATGGTTATGAATTTGACGGCATTTTTCAGAGTGATGAAGAAGCGGCAAAAAGTCCTGTGCTTGTTGGACAGGAACCATCATCATCAAACCCTGAAGCAGTTGCAAAAGCCGGCGACAGAAAGTATAAAGACATTAATGGTGATGGAAAAATTGATGCAAGCGACCGCACTATTCTTGGCAGTGCACAACCAAAATTTACGTGGGGTTTAAACAATACATTATCATACAAAGATTTTGATCTCAGCTTTTTTTTCCAGGGTTCTCAAGGTAATAAACTAGCAAATTTTAATTCATTCAACCTGTTGAATTTTACAGGCCAAAATAATGTTTTGGCAGATGCAGGTTTAAACAGGTGGACACCGGAAAATCCTGAAAATAAATACCCGAGAGCTTTATCATCAGGCAGCCTTGACGTAGGCATTTTTTCGTCAGCAATTGTTGAAGATGCATCTTACCTGCGTTTAAAAAATGTAACATTCAGCTATTCGCTTCCGCACAAAATTTTACAAAGAGCAAAAATTCAGTCAATAAGAATTTATATAAGCGGAAGCAATTTATGGACGCTTACAAAGTATACAGGTTACGATCCGGAAGCAAACACTTATGGACAAAGCACAACGTTAATTGGTGTTGATAATGGTGGTTATCCGCAATCAAAAATTTACCAGGTTGGTGCAACATTAACGTTCTAAACTTTAAAAATTATCTCATGAAAAAATATTCATCATTTATACTGGTAATTTCCGCTGCTGCAACACTTGCGCTTTCTTCATGCAAAAAATTTTTAGAAGAAAATCCAAAAAATCTTGTGGCTACTTCTAATTATTATCAAACTTCAAACGATGCTATTGCCGCGGTAAATTCTATTTATGCATATCTAAATTCAACAAGCACGGGTTCAACCGCAGGCGTTTACCACAGCACCTTTTGGGTAATTGCAGGTTGCGCTTCAGATGAAATGATCAACAAAAATGTATTTACGCCAGATATTGATCAGATAAGCAAATTTGTTGAAACACCCATCAACAATAGTTTGGAAGAAACATGGACGATGCATTATAAAGCCATCACGCTTGCCAACATTGCTATCGCCAGGATTCCGCCCATACAAATGGATACCGTTTTAAGAACACGCTTAATAAATGAAGCGCATTTTTTGCGCGGATTATTATATTTTGATATGGTGCGCATGTTTGGCAGCATTCCATTAGTGTTGCAGGAAGAAGAACCATTAACGCCGCCGGTTGCTTCTGTTGATGATATCTACACACAAATTATTGCAGACCTAACCACTGCAGAAGCTTTGCCAGATAGTTACACACCTGGTGATGGTCGCGGCCGTGCAACCAAAGGTGCAGCAGAAGCCATTCTTGCAAAAGTGTTTTTAACGCAAAAGAACTGGCAGGGTTGTGCAGATATGTGCATGCAGGTTATCAATTCCAATCAATATGCTTTGTGGGATGATTTTGCGGATGTATTTAAGTTATCAAGCCGTGGTGGTAAGGAAGCCATTTTTTCTGTTGGATTTGGTGATGGC
Source organism: Parafilimonas sp. (assembly GCA_040002335.1). GTDB lineage: Bacteria > Bacteroidota > Bacteroidia > Chitinophagales > Chitinophagaceae > Parafilimonas. The sequence continues at coordinate 3,673 of JBDUEO010000139.1, forward strand.
GGCGGTGCCATTAGCTTCTGGGAAGTTGGCCAGTTTAATGTAAGATTATTGCCGCCTGCATTAAGTATTGATGGTGTTCAGAACGCACAAGGCTGGCAGGTTCCTACACAAAATTTATATGATGATTATGATCCGCAGGATCGCCGCCGTGACGTAACGTTCATCACTCAAATTTATAATCCTGATGGAACGATTACAACCATTGATCCTTACATAAGAAAATATTGGGACAGCACGGCAGAACCGGAAGGCAATGGTTCTGCAAATGATTATCCTGTTATAAGATATTCAGATGTTTTATTGATGTATGCTGAAGCAGAAAATGAATTGGGCAACACAAGCGAAGCGCTTACATACATAAACATGGTACGCAAACGTGCACGCTGGGATGGAACCGTTGAAAGGAATGCTGTGCCTGATTATGTGAACCTAACACAGGATGAATTTAGAACTGCTGTTTTAAAAGAAAGGCGAATGGAGTTTGTTGCAGAAGGCCAGCGCTGGTTTGATCTGGTGCGTACGCAAACATTAAAAACATTAGTGCCAATTGCGAAGCCGGGCATAGTGCCGCAGGATAAAAATTATTTGTTCCCGCTTCCGCAAACTGAAGTTGATCTTAATCCGAATTTAAAACAGAATGCAGGATATTAAATTTTGTTGAATAAATTAAAACGATATGCCTGCGCCAACTGCATTAAGAATAAAACTGATGCAGTTATTGTATAAACATTAAAAAATTAATAGAATGAAACGAATTGCCATATTGATAAGCTGCATTGTTAGCGGTGCAATAATTTTTACCGCTTCCTGCAAAAAAGATTCGTCCGATCCTAATTTGCCGGCTTTAAAATTACATCCTGTAAATGTTACAGGTAAATCCGGCCAACATGTGCTTGATACGCTTGATATTGTTGCACCTTATGGTGTTGGCAAACTGGTACTTTCAAAAACAATAAACCTGGTGCCTGATGAAACGTTTGGAATGCAAACAGTAACACCTGTAAGTACCGGAGCAAATACGTTTCAATATATTCTTGATTACACATACGAGCCGGATGAAGTAAATAAACTGGTTGGTATTAATTTTCATTTTGAAGATGCAAAAGGTAATGTGGCAGAAAAGGATTTAACGGTAAATACCATCGCATCGGCATCCCAGATTATTTATTCGCATAAATGGAAACTGATCTCGAAGTTATGGACAACTGTAACACCACAACAGGAAAATGAACAGGATTGCGCGAAAGACGATATCTATACTTACAATGCAGATAGTACAATGGGCATTAATTATGGCGCCATGGCTTGCACATTCGATGGCCTGAATATTTACGATAAATGGTATGTTAGTGATGATGAAAAAACATTTACAGATATATATCATTCCGTTTTTAATCCTGACCAAATTACAACCGAAGTGTACAACATAGAATCGCTGACCAATGATAAATGGGTAATGGATATAGCTCTCGATCTATCTGTTTTTGGGTTAAGCGATCATGAAGTTTTTGTGTACACTTATCAATCGCAATAAAATTTTTATAATAAATCAAGGTATTTTTTTTGAATGAATAACAGGAACAAAATAGTATGGGTTATTTTAATTTGCCTCTTATTTTCCTGCGCATCAAACAAAAATATTGCACAACAAAATACTGATCTTACTTCTTTAAAATTTACGGTTGCACCTGCAGATGAATGGACAAGTTTATTCAATCGTAAACATGGATGGTTTGGTGCCGATGGTATTTTTTCAATCCCATTAAATGGTGTAGATACAGCAGGCGCAAACAATCCTGAAACCATGTTGTTGTTTAGCGATACAATGCTTGGCGATATTATAAATGATAGTTTGCAACCGGGTTATTTAATGATACATAATTCAGTTGCATATATAAAAAATAATCAGCCAGATAATAATACGATGCGCTTTTATTGGGATACAGTTAATGGTAAACCAATAGGTTTGTTCACACCAAATACAATACACTCTAAGCCCGGCGATTATTATTGGATGGGCGATGGTTTTGCCGATAAAGAATTGCAGGCAACCTATATTTTCGCTTACCGCATTCATGATACAAGCGCCGCTGCATTTGGCTTTGCAGAAATTGGTAATGCACTAATAAAAATTCCTGCAGGCAGCAAGCCACCGTTTAAAGATCAGCAACAAATTGAAACACCATTTTTTCTTGGCGGCACTGCAGAAACGTATGGTTCATTCGGTGCCTGCGTTTTTGCAAACACAAAAGATGCAGGTTATAAAACTGCTGACGGATATGTGTATGTGTATGGCGTAAGAGGTAAGAAAAAAGATGTAATGGTGGCAAGAGTGCAACCAAAAGATTTTGAAAATTTCTCGATGTGGCGTTTTTGGGATGGAACAACATGGAATAAAGACATCAGCAAAGTTGCAAATATTACAGACCGCGCTTCAAATGAATTAAGCGTTTCGCCTTTGCCTGATGGAAGATATGCCATGGTTTTTCAAACAGATGGAATTGGAAAAGATGTAGGATTACGCTTAAGTAATCATCCGCAAGGGCCTTTCGGACCAATTATAAAAATATGGCATTGCACTGAACCGGATATCGCTAAAAACTTTATTGTGTACAATGCAAAAGCGCATCCCAATCTTTCTAAAACAAACGAATTATTAATAAGCTATAATGTAAACTCATTCGATTTTTGGAATGATATAAAAGTGTATCATAATTTATATCGTCCAAGATTTATAACGGTAAAATTATTGCCATAAAAAGTAAAATAGTCAAGCATCTTAATTAATAAAGCAATGAATGATATGTATAAAGTATGCTTTATATTTTTTATTTCTGTGTTGATAAATAGTTGCAGCACTACAAAACCTGTGATGAATGATGGAACCATATCTCATGCAAGATGGTATGAAAAAGATTCATCCAGCCAGATCATTACGAAGCCTGCGCCGCAATGGGCAGAAATGTTGCGGCATGATACAGGTTGGATTGGCGCTGATGGCATTTACAGCATGGCAACAAATGGCGTAGAAACACCGGGCAAAGCTGCTGAAACAAATACATTCTTTTGGTTTAGCGATTGCATTATAGGAAATATTGTTGTCGATACTTTACAAGCCGACTGGCAGTTGCTGCACAATTCTGTTGCGTACATGCATGGCGATAAAGTTGATCCAAAAAATATTCATTTTTATTATAGAAAAGATAGTGCAGGTAATGCTTTATCTATGTTTGAACCACACTCGCCCAATTCAAAACCCGGAGATTATTATTGGTTAGGTGATGGCGTATTCGATCATGCAATGGATAGTACAACATACATTTTTGCATATAGAATTAAAAGTGTTCCGGGTGGTATTTATCCTTTTGACGATATTGGCCTTGGTTTAATTGCCATACCCAAAAACAGTAAACCGCCTTACACAAATCAATACCAGCTTGATTGTCCATTTTTTTTAAAAAATAGTGCAGGAAAAGGTAAGGTTGTATTCGGCATAAGTGTCTTACCAAATACAGTTGGCGCAGGCGCACCGCATCCTGATGGATATATTTATGTATATGGTGTTCGTGGTGCGCATAAGGAATTGTTGGTAGCAAGGGTAAAAGATAATGAGTTTGAAAAATTTAATGAATGGCGTTTTTGGGATGGTAGTAATTGGAATGAAGATATAAACAGCGCTGCTGCATTAACTGACCGTATTTCAAATGAAATGAGTGTAAGTTTTATGGATGATGGAAGAGTGATTGCGACGTATGAATTAGATACCAACTCGCCCGATGTGGTAATACAGGCCGGTGCAACGCCGTGGGGCCCTTTTCAGCCAGCAAAAAAAGTATGGGAAACGCCTGAAATATATGATGGTATTGATTTTTACACGTATAATGCAAAAGCGCATCCGCATCTTTCAAAACCGGGAGAATTATTAATTAGTTATAACGTAAACTCATTTAACTTTATAGAGAACATTACAAAACATCCGTATCATTTAAGGCCAAGATTTAT
>JBDUEO010000140.1:0-7665 GCA_040002335.1 Parafilimonas sp.
CTTTTGATATTTCCGCTTTACCAGTAATACTTAAAAAATCTGAATGTGCTGAACCTTGCATAGTTAGTTGTACTGATGCATCTTCCGCTATTTCTTTATTCTTATGACTGTCGGCAGCGCTCAGGAACCAGAAGTTACCTTCATCATCAATTTTTTCTGCAGACATTGGCCTCGTTTCAAAACTGCCGCTATTAATTTTTGTACAGAAAAAACAACTGCCTGCTTTTTTAGCGAGATCTTTAATTTTTGCAATTGCTTCATCACCCAATAAATTTTCCCTGTTTTTTTCCGACTGATTTTTATTAATACTATCCATAGTTTTTTTTTTATAAATAACAAAAGCGCTGGCTTTTTGTTCAATAAAATTTTAAACTGTTACAATTATTTTTCCTACCGTTCTGCCGCTTTCAATTTGAAGATGGGCTTCTTTCATTTCATCAAAAGAAAATATTTTTGATATATATGGTTTAATAATTTCCTGCGCTAAAAGCTCAGCTAATTTGTTTTCGTCTTCACCACTTGAATGCACCATTATATGTAAACCAGCCATGCCTTTTTCAGCAGCTTTTTGCTGCACCTGCTCGCTTTTTCCCGATGGCAAACTGAGAATGGATGCGCCGTGTTTCATCAGTTTTAAAGACAGGTCAATATTATCGCCGCCAATGGTATCAAGTACTTTATCAACATTACTAATTACTTCATCAAGCGGCTGCGCTTTATAATCAACAAATTCATCTGCACCAATATTTAAAACAAAATCTTTGTTTGCTGCGGAAGATGTTCCTATAACATAAGCGCCAAAATGTTTTGCAATCTGCACCGCAAAATGGCCAACGCCGCCAGATGCCGCGTGCACTAAAAATCTATCATCTTTTTTAATGTTTAGCGCTTCAATAGATTGCCACGCAGTAAGTGCTGCAAGCGTTGTTGCTGCAGCTTCTTCAAACGAAATATTTTTTGGTTTCATGGCAATATGTGCGGCTGGCGCTACAACATATTCCGCATACGCTTTTCCATGTCCAGGGAAATTTATCATTCCAAAAACTTCATCACCTTTTTTAAAATTTGAAACAGACGAACCAACTTTAGTAATAACACCTGAAATATCCCAGCCTAAAATTATCGGGTCAAACTCTTTTAATTTTGTCGCTAATCCCTTTCCGCTTCTGGTTTTTGCATCAACAGGATTTATACTAATCGCTTTTACTTCAACCAATATTTCATCATCTTTTATAACTGGCATTGAAATTTGTTTTGTTTGAAAATTATCAACGCTACCAAAATCTTTTAAAATAATTGCTTTCATATTTTTTATGTATGATTATATATTTTGCTGCAATTTACCTGCCATGTATAAAGAGAAGCTGTTTGTGCGTCAATTGATTCATCGTAAAATATTTCCAAACTGCAAACAGCTTCTTCATTATACTTTGCCTGTTTATGTTTCCCGGTTGCTGCTTAAAAAATGATTATTGTTTGATGATATATTTGCGGCATCTGCATTTGATGAAGATGTTGTCATGTTGTTGCAGAAAATTAATGCAGCAACAACATGGCAAATGATATAACCTTAATTGCAAAGGCATAAATTGCCCTGCCCGTTTTTGTGTTCATAAAAAAACGGTTTTAGTAAATGACTAAATGATGAATGAAATTTTATTCCGGAGGTAATTGGGTTGTAATGGCAATCCTGTTCCATGCATTAATAGCAACAATTGCCATAATGATATGTACTAAATATTTGTCTTCAAAAAACTTCGCTGCATTGGCGTACACTTCATCAGAAACATGATTGCTTATGAGCGTTACTGCTTCTGTAAAAGCAAGCAAGGCTTTTTCTTCTTCGGTAAACAGGTCAACTTCTTTCCATGCATTTAAAAGATAAATACGCTGTTCTGTTTCGCCCGCTGCTCTTGCTTCTTTTGTATGCATGTTAATACAAAAAGCGCAACCATTAACCTGCGATGCTCTGATCTTAATTAAGTTTTTATGTGCTTCTTTTAAACCCGATGCTGATAAATATTTTTCGATAGCATATATAGCACGGTAAGCTTCCGGATCAACTTTGTTTACAACAATTCTTTCCTGCATAATATATAATTTTTAGTTTTTCAAAGTTCAACAAGTTTAAGCCATTCTCAATATGTCAACAATGAATTTTATTGTAAATATTATCGCTCAATTAAACCGCGATTGCAATAGTGAGTTTCTCTTTTTTAAATTCAGTAAAGTTATTTCCGGTAATGGTTTTAAAAAATTTACTGAAGTGTGCACAATCAAGAAAACCTAAATCGTAAGCAATTTCTTTCATGCTGTTATCAGAATATAAAGCCATGCGTTTTGCTTCCAGCGCAATACGTTGGCGAATGTGATAACCTGCAGAATAACCGGTTATCTTTTTAATAATTTCATTCAGGTAATTTGGCGTAACAAATAACATATCAGCATAATCAGCCACCATTTTTTTATCGCGGTAATTTTTTTCAAGCGCGTTCATAAACTTTTGTACCATCTCTGTATTTCTTGTTTGCATAACAGGCTGAAAGCTTTCATCAAATTGCCTTGTGAGATAAATTAAAAATATTTTCAGGTAGCGTTTTAGTATTTCTGTTTTAAAAATAAAAATATTTGCATATTCTTTCATCATGCGCATAACAATTTGCTGCATGTCAATAGCCAGTTCCGCATCAACAAAAATTCCTCTTGTTCTTGAAAATAAATTAAAAAGATTTGCCTGGCAGGTAAGATCAAATTCAAGTTCACCAACGCTTAAAAAATTTTCAGTGAAAGAAATAATAAAACCTGCTGCATTTTCATCTACAAAAATTTTATTTTGTTGAGAAGGATTTAAGCAAAACACAAAGTTTGGTTTAATTGAAGCTGTAATAAGATTGCAGTTATAACTGCCGCTGCCTTTTGTTAACCAGATAATTTTAAGCTGGTTGTTGCTGCAGCATAATTGATTTGTTGTATCAAAATTTTCTTCAACCCATTGTTCTATTGTTTCAACTTCAAATGATAACAATGTTTCGTTTAATGTATAAACCGGTAAGCTTTTCATGTGTTTTAATTTTTAGATGTAACGACTGCACATGAATGTTTACCGAATACATGCCATGAATTATTCACACAAATAATGAAACAGTTTTTATTGATTAACAAATTGAAAATAAGTCAGTTATAAACTTTTGTTATGCGGGTGAAATAATTTTTAGATAAGGGTTGTCTCCGACATTCTCGGAGTTTTTTAATGATGTGTTACGAGATTTTCGGAGTCTATTGAAAATCTTCTTTCTTAATGCCAAGCTTTAGTATTCTTGATTCAAGCGTTGTTGGTTTTTCATTCAGCAATTCAGCGGCGCCATCTTTACCGCGTATGCGTCCATGTGTTTTTGAAAGTATGGAAGATATATGATCAATTTCAGTTTTACGTTGCAAACGCTTTACATCATCCAGTGTTTTTATAGCAGTATTTTCTGATGAAGAATTATTATTGTTTGATGCTAATGGTTGCCTTAATGCCAACTCAGATTTTCCATCATTTAAAATAACAGATTGTTCAATAATGTTTTCAAGTTCACGAATGTTGCCGGGAAAGTTATAACTATTCAGATGTTGCAGCATTTGATAACTGATGCCGGTATATGGTTTATTAAATTTTTTTGCAAACTCTTTAGCAAAAAATTCAGACAGATCTTTTATGTCTTCTTTACGTTCACGCAAAGGTGGCAGCGTTATCGGAAAAACATTTAAACGATAATATAAATCCAAACGAAATTTTCCATTTGCCATTTCATTTTGCAGGTCACGATTGGTTGCTGCAATTACGCGCACATCAACTTTTATAGATTGCTTTCCGCCAATGCGTTCAATTTCTTTTTCCTGCAAAACGCGTAGTAATTTAACCTGTAATTCAACCGGCATATCACCGATCTCATCTAAAAAGATAGTTCCTGTATCAGCCATTTCAAATTTGCCAATGTGTTTTTCCAAAGCATTTGTAAATGCACCTTTTTCATGCCCAAACAATTCGCTTTCTATTAATGTTGGCGGCAAAGCAGAGCAATTGATTTTTATAAACGGTTTATTTTTTCTTGGCGACAATTCATGAATGCAGCTCGCAATTTTTTCTTTGCCGGTTCCGCTTTCGCCCAATATCAAAACAGAGGTATTCACTGTTGCAACCTGTTCCACCAAATCAAGCACATTTAATAAGGAAGAACTGTTGCCGATAATATTCGCAAATTTTGAATGCGTTTTATTTTTTTCTGAAGATAGTGTTGAAATATCCTGATGCTCCTGCAGTGAACTTTCTAAAATTGAAATTAATGGCATTTGCATGCGTGAAAGCAGGTTGAGTTGATCCGCGTTAAAACCATCATTCAAACGCCTGTAAAAACAAACAAAAAAGTTGCTTCCATCACTGGTGCTCAAAGGAAAACTAAGCCTGGAGGAGAAGCCAAACTGTTTTGAAAGTAAAGCCTGTATTGGGTTTTGAGATAATAATTTTTTAAAGTCATCTCCATTATATAAAACCGGCGCATAATCAACCGGCGAATTATCAAGCTTTGTTTTAATAACATCTTTTTCCAAACCGGAAATTATACTTAATTCATCAACGCCGATATTTTGATATTCGTCGAAACCAATTCGTGAAAATCCAAAAGCATTATAATTATTCGATCCTGCATGTTTAAATTTTATCGCCACAAAATCAAAAGGAATATGATGCTGCAAAGCCTTTGCTGTTTCTAACAATTTTTGCTGAAATGCCTGACCTGATTTTTGTATGTCGTACAATTTTTTTTGTAAGGAAAGACCTGTTCGCCATCTTGCTTCCATACTGTTTTCATGACGGTAAAAAGCAATATCAATCATTACCAGCAAATCTTTTTCACGAAATGGTTTTACAAGAAACCCATAAGGCTCTGTTGCTTTAGCTTCCTCCAGAATTTTTTGATTGGAGTTTGCAGAAAGATAAATAAATGCAATGTTTTGCTCTTTCAATTCTTTGGCGAGTTCGATACCATTCAGCTTTCCTTTTAAATGTATATCGAGTAAAACAAGCGAAGGTTTTTTGGTTTCAATAATTTCTTTTGCTTCAACAACATTATCTGCGATACCGCAAACCGTATAACCGGCTTGCTGCAATGTTAACTGCAAATCATCTGCAACTATAAATTCATCTTCAACAATTAAAATTGTTTTGTTCATACGTAATGTATTTTTATTTAAACAATACTTATTGAGGAAAGTTTTGTTTCTCTTATAAATTCAACCAGTACGCAAACACCATTTTTATTTTCAAAAATAAGTTTACCATTTATTTGTTTTGATAGTCCTGTAACCAAACGCATGCCCATTGAAGTACTGTTCTTCAAATCAAAATCAGCCGGTAAGCCAATGCCATTATCTTTTATTTCAAGCATAATATTTTGTTCATTATTCTTCAGCATTCTTATTTGAATATCACCGGCTTCCCGTCCTTCAAAAGCGTACTTTATTGCGTTGGTAATTACTTCATTCAAAATTAGTCCAATGGGAATTGCCTGTGAAATATCAAGCTGTATCGCATCAACATGAATTAAAAAATTTATTTCTTTCCCACCGTTGAAACTTGTTTTAAGATACTCCGTAAGCTCAGTAATATACGCCTGCATATTTACCGATGTTGCATTTTCAGACTGATATAATCTTTGGTGAATAAGCGACATTGCCTGCATGCGATGGCGGCTTTCGCTAATGGCTGCAATGGCTTCTTCGTTATCAAGATATTTTGATTGTGTACTTAAGAGGCTTATTACAATTTGTAAATTATTTTTTACCCGGTGATGAATTTCTTTTACCAGCCATTCCTTCTCTTCAAGCAAATTATTCTTTTCTAAAACTGTTTGCTGTAAAATTTCATTTTGATGATTGATGGCATTTTGCTGGTGCTGTAGTTTATTATTATTGCGTTGTTTAAACTGGTAACCGATAATAAGCAGCGTTATTGCTAACAGCGATGCAGCAATTATGACATTTCTTACAAGTTGCGCTCTTTTTTTATCTGCTTCATTTTTGGTTTTCAATAATTGGATATTTTGCTGACTGATCTTAATAGAATCTTCTTTTTGTTTGGTATCATACTCAACTTGTAATTGCGCGAACTGGAAACTTTTTGTTTCATTCAAAAGGGAATCATTAATGCGGCGATAGTTTTGATAGTTATCAAGCGCAGATTTATAATCGCCATTTACAGAATCCGCTTTTGCTTTTAAAAAATATCCATAAGGAATTGACGAGCTTACGGTTTTATAAAATTCAAAGCTTTTTGTTGCATACTTTACTGCTAAAGCTCCCTGGTGTGTTGCCGAGTAATATTTCACAAGAAAAACATACATTGGCAAAAGATTAAAGTCAAGCTTAGTGGTATCATTTGATCTTAGTAATATATCAGCTTGCTGTTGTACTTTGTAATATTGTTGAGCTGTTAAATATGCATAACCATAACATACGTTAAAACACAAGCTGTCAAGATGATTTAGTTTTGAAAACTTCTTTTTCGCAGATTGAATTACGTTTAACATGTTTTTCCAATCATGTGTGTAAACAAGCTCATAACACAAACTGGTCATCACAGATTTAATGGCTTCAATATCTTTATATTTTAAGGCAATTGACATTGATTTTCTAAGAAATTCAACTGCCCTGTAATGATCATTCCAACTTGAATACGCTATACCAACCCGCAGATAAATGGTGCATATTTGCATCGTTGTGTCGTTATCTTCTTCAGCAGCTTTTACGGCAAGTAAACCATATTTAACGCCGTTAAGGTAATCACCTTTATCAGAAGACACAATACCAAGTAAATCATAAACACCCTGCAATCTTTTGTAACCAATACTTGTATAAATATTTAAAGCTTCGTGAAGACAACGCATTGCGCCGGTATCGTTTGCCTGATTAAATTTTATATCACCTAAATCTTTCAAAACATCAGCCTGTCTTTTGTTTAAACGCGCCTTCTTAAAATATGCAATCGCACTATCATAACAGTTTTCCCTTGAAGCGTTTTGCCCAGAATCGCCATAATTAAGATAATAATTTGATTGTTCAAGGTATGCTTCGCCAAGATATTCAGGCTGCACCAATGTTTTATAAACTGCAATTGATTTATCAATGTTTAAATGCCCAACTGAGTCAATGCCTTTTTCGCGGTAAGCATTTGAATAAACGAAATAAGTTTTTGCTTCAATTATTTTATCATGCAGTATTTTAATATTGATGTTTTCAGCTTGTTTGATTAATAGTAAAGCTGAGTCCAAATCACTTTTTTCTTCACCAGGTTTGTGCACGTAAGCCAAAGCGAGTTCAAGTAAAAGCTTTGCTTTGTCTGCGTTGTTTGAAGATTTTTTTAAATCGGCAGATATATCATTTACAGGTCTGTCTGGCGATTGCGGAAAACAAACCAATGAAGCAAGCAGGCAACAACATAGTATAACAATTTTCTGTATCATTGTTTTATAGTAAATGCGTCGTTGCATCAATGAGCGGAATTATTGATGTTGCAACAAACTTAATTTCAAAACAGGCTCCGTTTACATTCGAGATATTCAGCTCGCCGGATATTTGTTTTGCCAAACCAGTTATTAAACGCATACCCATTGAACTGCTTTTTTT
>JBDUEO010000141.1:0-7661 GCA_040002335.1 Parafilimonas sp.
ATGATAATTTACCTTATTATTTCGGTCTTACTTTTGGTTATGCCAACATGAATTTACACACAGAAAAAAGCCCGCGCTTTCTTCAATATGATAGTATCCTTTCTGTTGAACCAGGTTCAAGCGGCGGTTTTTCTGCAGGTTTACTGGCCACCTTTAAATTAACCAACCGGTTTGAAATGCGGTTAGCTCCTCAACTAATTATCGGCGGCGCAAAATCATTTACTTATACCGTTAAATATCCAAACTCTTTAGAAACACCTATTGAAAAGAAAACCCTTACTTCTACAATCGTTACATTGCCTTTGCAGGTGAAATTTAATTCTGACAGAATTAATAATTTTAGAATTTATATGCTTGGCGGAATTACGTATGATGCAGATCTTGCCAGTAATTCAAATCAACGCAATGCAGAAGACCTTATAAAGTTGAATAAAAATGATTATGCAATTGAAGGTGGCGTTGGATTTAATTTCTTTTTAAAATTTGTAACTTTTACACCCGAACTAAAATTTCATAATGGGTTGAGCAATATTCATGACAGGGATAAAGATCTTAAATATTCAAACGTTTTAGGCAATCTTAGTTCGCGCATGATAATCTTTTCAATTAATATAGAACCTTAATATCTGTTTAAGATTTTGTTGTTTGCGTAGCTGCCGGAGATTTCTTTTTTGTTTTTTTAATTCCAAGAAAAGGCTGCATATATAAAGGAATTATCTGCCGCTTTTTTGCTTGTCTTATTACTATTGGCCGTTGAAATTCTACATAATATATTTTTAATAAAATAAGAAAATACGAAATAAGCAGCGGGCCAAATATCAATCCTAAAAATCCAAAAAACTGCAATCCTAATATTACACCAAGTACAGTAATAATCGGATGAACATCGGCCATTTTTCTTGCCAGTACAAAACGTACCACATTATCCAGCGTGCCCATAACCAAGGCACCATACAAAATCATAAAAATCCCCTGCCACGTGTGGCCAATAATAAACATATATGCGGCTACGGGCAACCAAACAAGGCCGGTTCCAACTACCGGTATAAAAGATGTAAAACCGGTGATTACTCCCCAAAAACCAGGTTCGTGTAAAGCAATAATCCAATAACCTAAAAAACCGGCGAGGCCTTGTACAACGGCTATTGATGGAATGCCGATAGAATTACTAAACGTTTGACGCACTAATTCATCACCAAACAATTTTATCTTATCTTTTTTAAAAGGCAGATATAATAATATAGCAGCTTCCATGCGGTTAGTATTAATCATCATAAAATATAGAAAGAAATACATCATTAAAATTGTAGAAACAAAACCGAGACTTTTATTCAGCAACAAGGCTAACAAACCTGATGCACTTGATTTAATGGAATTTAAAGTATCATTGGAGATAATACTAAAATGGAATTTTTCTTGTATTATATTATCTGCCTGTTTTATTGAATTTGTGATTACATCAGGATTTAATAACACGGCACTAATCTTGTTATAAAGCAAACTAACAAGTGTGGCAACAGGCAAAAGAATTAGAAAGAAGGAAATGGTGATGACAAGAATTGCTGTCATTCCTTTACTCCAGCCTTTCTTTTTTATTAGCCAGTCGGAAAATGATTTACTTAAAATGTAGAACATGACCGCTCCAAGAAATGCAGGAAAAAATTGCCACAAACTTGCAAACAGAAAAAATGCAAAAACTAAAATAATCGCAAGAAAAATATACTTATTTATTTGTTTGCTTACAGGAGTTTGCATAAACGAATTTAAACTATGAACACACTATAAATCAAATATTCATCCAATTAAATCTACATTATGAATACAGCACAAAAATTTTTAGGCGGAATTATGCTCGGCGTTGCAGCTGGTGTTGCAATTGCTTTATTTATCAACAGTGATAAAGGCAAAGAAATGATATCAGATGTAAGCGATGCAGCAAGTGACGCTACTGATAATTTAAAAAACAAGTTTTCTGATTTTGAAAAGCAAGCTAAAGATTTGCTTAATAAGGGTAAAACTTTTCTTGATGATATTGAAGGCAGGGTAAAAGATTTTACAGGTTAGTACACTTCATACATAAATTGTAAATAAACTTGCATGAATAAAAAAAGCACGATGACGGAAGATCCAAATTATTTTCAGGATACAAAAAACAGGGTTAAACAATATATAGACCAGCGCTTGCTTTTATTGCGTTTGCAGGCCATGCAAAAAATATCGCGTATTGCTGCCGGCGTGGTAACGATCATTATTATATCAGTAGTGGCTTTATTTCTTATTGTTTTTGCAAGTATTACAGCTGGTTACTGGCTTGCAAGTGTTACAGGTAGTTTAACCGCAGGTTTTGGTATTGTGGCCTTATTTTATCTTGTTGTGTTTTTATTTGTTACGCTTTTTTTAAGGAAGATTTTGCAAAACATGTTCATCAATACTTTTATTAAATTATTTCACAAAAAAGATTAGCATGGCAACCAAAATTATTTCAGCAAGTGGTGTATACGATCTTTCAAACATTAATAATATGAATGATCTTAAAGAAGAAATTGAATTTCTAAAAACTTCTTTAAAGAAAGAAGAGGGTGAGCTTGCAACTCACTTTCGCAAGCTGCCGCATTATTTTGTAAAATCGACAGCAGAAAGTTTGCTTCCTTCATTCTTAAATAAACTTATTGCAAATGGCAGTTGGAAACTATTGCTTAGCAGTGCAGCTATGTTTGCAAATCCATTTTCAAGTAAATTCAGTTTTAAAAAGAACATTGTAGGATCCGCAAAAAAATTAGGATTAATTACTTTAATTAAAAGCGCATATAGCTTATGGAGCAATAAACGTACAACAAAACATAAACCTGTTTCACAAATAAATAGACCAACTGTTACTTTACTTAAAACAAAAAATTTTAAGAAAGATTAATATCTTCAGTATCTAATCGCTCTACTTCGTGAATGCCGTTTAATTGTTTAAGACGGTTAACAAGTTCATCAAGTTCTTCTTTATCGTGAACAAATACTTTTACATTTCCTTCAAACATTCCATCGCCTGATTCAATTGTAAGCGCTGAAATGTTTATACGCAATTCACCACTTATAATGTTGGTTATTTTATTTATTACACCTACATCATCAATGCCTATTAATTTAACGCCTGATAAGAAGGAAATTTCTTTATTCTTAGCCCATTTTGTTTTTACAATTCGTGGTGCATAATTGGCCATTAATTCTGCTGCATTTGGGCAATTTGTTCTATGTATAATTAAACCTTTTCCTGTGCTTACATAACCAAACACATCATCGCCGGGAATTGGGCTGCAGCATTTTGCAAGTGAATATTTTATTTTATCGCTGCTTTCTCCAAAAATTATAAGTTCCGAATCTTTTTTTGCAGAGGGTTTATATTCTGTTTCATGTTTTATTTCGGTAATAATTTTTGCAGGCTTAAACGGAACTAATTTGTCACCCGTAACCTGTATCTCTTTTATTTCTTTTAAATCTATTTGCTTTATAGCAATATTATAAAACAGGTCAAGTTGCGAGGGAACTTTATACAGGCTCACAAGTTCATCAATATTGTGTTGGTTTAATGCAGCACCTTTGCCTTCCAGTTTACGTTTCAATATTTCTTTACCGTCATCAGCAATTGTTCTTTTTTCTTCTTTAAGTGAATCTTTTATTTTGGTTCTCGCCTTTGCTGTTACAATAAATTTTAACCAATCCTCAGATGGCTTTTGTTTATTGCTGGTAATAATTTCAACCTGATCTCCACTACGAAGTTTATGGCTTATTGGCACCAACTTGTGATTTGCTTTTGCGCCAATACAATGGCTGCCAACTGCAGAATGAATGGCAAAAGCAAAATCAAGTGCGGTACTGTTTACGGGCAACATTTTTACATCGCCTTTTGGTGTAAATACATAAATTTCTTCTGCAAGAAAACTTGTTTTAAAATCCTGTAAAAAATCAACGCTATCTGTATCCTGGCTGCTGATAACTTCGCGTATTTGTGCAAACCATTTATCAAAACGGTCTTCATCTGCACTTCCTTCTTTATACTTATAATGTGCTGCCAAACCTTTCTCTGCAATTTCATTCATACGGTTAGTGCGTATCTGCACTTCCACCCATTTTCCCTGAGGGCCCATCACTGTTGTATGCAAAGCCTCGTAGCCATTGCTTTTGGGATTGCTTATCCAATCTCTTAAACGTTCGGGCGAAGGAAGATATTCATCTGTAATAAGGGAATAAACTTTCCAGCATTCTTCTTTTTCTTTTTCGGGTGATGAATGCACGATGATGCGAATGGCAAACAAATCATACACTTCATCAAAATCAACACCTTTCTTTTTCATTTTATTCCAGATGGAATGAATGCTTTTTGGCCGGCCGTAAATATCGAAATCAAATCCAGCTTTATTTAATTTTTCTTTTAATGGTTTTATGAATTCGTTTATGTAACGACTGCGTTCTCTTTTTGTTTCAGAAAGTTTTTGTGCAATTTCCCTGTAGCCTTCCGGCTCCAGGTATTTCATAGAAAGATCTTCCAGTTCTGTTTTTATATTATACAAACCCATTCTGTGTGCAAGCGGCGCATATACCCAAATGGTTTCGCTTGAAATTTTCAATTGTTTTTCGCGCTTCATATAATCAAGTGTACGCATGTTGTGCAAGCGATCGGCAAGCTTTATAAGAATTACACGCGGATCATCAGTAAGTGTAAGTAAAATCTTTTTAAAATTTTCTGCCTGCTGGCTTGTATTGGTATCAATAACATTGGAAATTTTTGTAAGCCCGTCAACTATGCGTGCTATTTCAGAACCAAATTCGCGTTCAACATCTTCAATGGTTACGTCGGTATCTTCAACTGTATCGTGCAGCAGAGAACAAATAGTTGAGCGTACACCTAAACCTATTTCTTCTACACAAATTATTGCAACAGCAATTGGATGCAAGATGTAAGGCTCGCCACTTTTACGGCGCATGGTTTTATGTGCATCCGCAGCAATTTCAAATGCGCGACGCACTAATTCTTCATCACCTTTTTTAATTTTTGGGCGCAGTATTTTTAATAAAGCCCGATACTGCCTTAATATTAATTTTTTTTCCTGTTCCGGTGTAAGATCATATTTTGGCAATACAACCTGTTGCTCAATTACCTGTTCGCTCATACACAACGAATTTACAAAATTGTATTGAATGAATGATTTAATAATGCGTTAATGAAGACGAGGAATATTTGCGGGTTTTATGATTCTATTTTGCGTATTAATCTTAAAAAAATAATAAATGGATAATTAAAAGCAACAGTAATAATATTTATTTTTCTGTATCTTACGCGTATCAAACAAAAATGCCTGCCATTGAAAACTTAAAATTCAATGGACATGACTTCAGACTATATTAAATATGCCGTTTCTGCATTACTGCTTACTGCAATTATTTTAAAAACATACTTGTTTTTTACAAGCACCTCGCACAGGAAATTTGAAAACTGGTTCTTTTTTGATAGTTATAATCTATACAATTCGCACAGCAGCAGAAGTAAAAAATCAAAAATATTTCAAAACAGGCTTACCTTTTTTGTAATTGCGATTGCAGTAATTGATATAATGGTGTTTATTATGTTTCGTAGTTGATCAGCTAAAAATGTGATATACCAAAAGACTCATAACGTATGCTAAACCCGTCATATAAATAAACTGTACAATTGGCCATTTCCAGGTTTTCGTTTCTCTTTTTACAACAGCAAGGGTGCTCATGCATTGCATAGCAAAAACATAAAATACCATCAGCGATAAAGCCGCAGGCAAAGTATATACCTTGGTTCCGTCTTCATGCACCGCGCTTTGCATTTTCTGCTGCAATGTGCTGTTGTCTTTATCTTCTACACTATATAATGTTGCCATCGTGCCAACAAAAACTTCTCTTGCTGCAAACGATGTAATTAATGCAATACCAATTTTCCAATCATAACCTAAAGGTTTTATAACAGGCTCAATAGTTTTACCTAAAATTCCTGCGAATGAGTTTTGCAGTTTTTCAAATTTGTATTGTTTTTGTATTAATGAGGATTGTGAAGGCGAAGTGTTTTGTGCTGTTAACGCAGCATATTTTTTGTTCACAGCATCCATTCTTGATGATGGCCCGTAATTGCTAAGAAACCATAATAATAAACTGATAAATAAAATAACGCGGCCTGCATCAGTAACAAAAATTTTTGCTTTTTCAATCATTGTAATACCAACATTTTTCCATCGTGGTGCACGATACACAGGCAACTCTAAAATGAAATAACTTTTTTCTTTTATCTTGATGATGAATTTAAAAACATAACTAACAATTAAAGCCATTACTGTTCCCAAAAGATATAAACCCATCATCACCAAACCTTGAACACTTAAAAAACCGAAGTAATATTTATTGGGAATTACCAGCGCTATTAAAATTGTATAAACAGGTAATCTTGCACTGCAGCTCATTAAAGGTGTAACAAGAATAGTAAGTAATCTTTCTTTTTTATTTTCAATATTTCTTGTCGTCATAATTGCCGGAACAGCACAGGCAAACCCGCTGATCATCGGCATTACACTTTTGCCATTTAAACCAACTTTACGCATAAGTTTATCACTTAAAAAACTTATACGCGCCATATAACCTGTGTCTTCCAATAAAGTTATTAATCCAAACAAAATCATTATTTGTGGCACAAAAACAAGAATACCATTTAAGCCGGCAATCAATCCGTTTACAATAAGATCGCTCCACCAAACAGTTGGCAATACATGATTAAGCCAGCCGCTTAATTGCGAGAAACTCCAGTCAATTCCATTCATTGGATATTGCGCCAGCCAAAAAATACTTTGAAATAAAAAGAATAGAACGGTTAATAAAATTACGTAACCCCAAACACGATGCAATAAAAGGTTATCAAGCTTTTCTGTAAATAGCTTGCGTTGCAATGGGTCTGGCTCAACAACGTTTTGTTGCATTAACTGTTTTATGCGTTTGTAACGTTGTACAATTTCTTCTGCCTGTATTTTAGATGGGTTGAATTTATAATCAATTTCTGCCTGTTCAATAACATCATTTATTGTTTGCGGCAAAGAAAAATTTTCGTGGTTTATAAGATAATGAATGCCTTCATAATTGCTTATACCGGGCAAAAAATGCTTTACCTTTTCAATAGCATCAGCAGCCAGCAAATGGTTATCAATAAAATCTCTTTTTTGAGGTGAGTGGTTTTTTTTAATGGTTTGCGTCAGCGTTTTTTTTAATTCTGTAATGCCTTTATTTTTTCTTGGATTCACCGGAATTACAGGCACACCCAATTCTCTTGAAAGCCCGTTTACATCTATTTCAATTCCTTTTTTATTAGCAATATCCATCATAGTAAGCGCAATTACCACAGGGTATTTCAGATCAATAACCTGGCTGCAAAAAAGCAGGTTCCGCTTAAGATTGCTGGCATCTGCAATTAATAAAATAACTTCTGCATTTACTTGTTTGTCGGCATGCATTAACACTTTATAAGCCACCCACTCATCTGCACGGCGCGGGTACAAACTATAGGTGCCGGGTAAATCAATAAGGGTTGAAGAAAGCGTATCATCTAAATTAAAAGTTCCTGTTTTTTTATCAACAGTAACGCCTGGAAAATTTCCTACTTTTTG
>JBDUEO010000142.1:0-7639 GCA_040002335.1 Parafilimonas sp.
GATTTGAAAAGAAACGCATCAGCACTTTATTAATTTTATTTGGTGTTTCCATTATTTTCTGGAACATCTATAATCAAAACTCAACTGCCTTAACTATTTGGGCGCAAACATATACTGATCGTGAAGCGCCAAAAGCTATTCAGCCTGCTTTAAAGCCTTTTGGATTTTTAGAAAAAGTAAATACCCAACCAACCGATGTGCCTGTTGTTGACGCCCAGTTTCGTGCGCAGGCAGATGCAAACGGACAGGTAGTAACAAAGAAAGGAATTGATCTGTATTTTCAGAATTTACCAAAAGATAAATACCCGCCGCAAGGTGAAGATCTAAAATTGATCTCGACCGAAATATATCAATCCATCAATCCATTCTGGATAATTGTTTTAACGCCCCTTATTGTAGCATTTTTTGGCTTCATGAAATCCAAAGGAAAAGAACTCTCAACACCCAGCAAATTTGCGTGGGGAACTTTAATAGCGGGCCTGTCTTCTGTGGTAATGGTGGCTGCATGTTTATCAACCAATATATATTTAAATAAAGTATCCAGTTTTTGGATATTCAGCAGTTACGGTGTATTTACCATAAGCGAATTATTTGTAAGCCCTGTTGGGTTATCGCTTGTATCAAAAGTGGCGCCGCGAAGATTAACTGCGCTGATGATGGGCGGATGGTTTATAACTACATCTTTAGGCGGAAAAATTTCAGGCATACTCGCCGGTTTTTGGGATAAGTTTGATAACAAAGCAGTGTTCTTTGCGATAAGCGCTGTTGCTGCAATTGTTGCGTGCTTTTTATTGTTGCCATTAACTAAAAAATTAAATAGTGTGGTAGAAGAAGCAGCCGCGAGTGATGATTAAATGCATTTAATCAGGATAATAATTTATTAAAATCTTTTGCCCGTAAAACAGGTAGTTGAGGCGTTTTTATTTTACTGAAATCTTTTAGATTAGAAGTAATGAAATAATCCATTCGATGATGCAATGCAATTTGATAAAGCAATGCATCTTCAAAATCTGATGGCTGTTTTTGAATCGCTGTGGAAACATGATAATTGCTACAGGAAAGCATTTGCATCTTTTGATTAAGATTGTGTAAAAGCAAATTCAATTGCGATACAGAATAATCTTTACGTATTAAATAAACGGTTGTAGTTAAAACACTTTCTGAAATAAATGCAGTAAATACATCTTTTGAAAGTTGAATAAATAATTCGCGGGCATCATCATGAAAGGGACGAACAGGCTGCAAAAAATCAACTATAATATTTGTATCTAAAAAAATTTTATACGCCATATTTCTTTCTTAAATATTCTGCTTTATCTTTTTTTACATCAATCGGTTTTTTTGATTTTATACTTCCTGCATATTTGTCTATAAAATCTCTAAAAGAAGTGTCAGGTTTTTCAGTGGTTAGAATTTTATCAAATTGTTCCTGCGCAATTTTTGATACTGAAGTTTTCTTTTTTGATGCATAAGATTTTATACGCTTCGCAATTTTTTCATCAATGGTAAGATTTAGCTTAACCGTCATAACAATCCTTTTTAAAAACCAAATATACGTATAATTATTTTTTATGCGCCTAGTTGAAGTTTTGCGTGAGGGATTGCAGCGGAAATACTTTTGTGAGGAACGAACAAAAGATTGCAGCGAAAAGCCCGACGCCTTGCGCAGCCTGGCGGCACGCCCAAATAGTTTTAAAAGAAAGTTTAATTACATTTGAAAATATCATTTCTAAAACAGAACAAAATCTACTGCATGCAAGAGCCAACTTCATTCAAACCGTTTGTGGCGCCCGAAACACACATGAAAGAATTTACCGTAAAAGCAATCGTAATGGGTTGCATTATGGGTTGTTTATTTGGCGCAGCAAATGTGTACCTCGCATTAAAAGCAGGGTTAACGGTTAGCGCATCTATACCAATTGCGGTTATTGCAATTACCATTGGAAGACGATTATTAAAGACAACTATTCTTGAAAATAATATTATTCAAACAACAGGTTCTGCAAGTGAAAGTATTGCAAGCGGCGTTGCATTTACATTACCTGGTTTTTTATTTTTATCAATGGTTGGCGGCAAAAGTGTTGGTGCTGATTTCTTTAATTACATGACTATTTTAATACTCGCAATTTTTGGTGGATTATTGGGAACATTAATGATGATCCCGTTGCGCCGTTCATTGATTGTAAAAGAACATGGGGTTCTTCCTTATCCTGAAGGAACAGCTTGCGCATCTGTTTTAAAAGCCGGCGAAAAAGGCGGCGATATTGCAAAAACGGCATTCATTGGTTTAGGCGTTGCGATGGTATATGCATTTCTGCAAAGAGTATTACACATTATTTCCGAAGTGCCTGATTACACAACCAAACTGGGCAATAAATATTTTCCGGCAGCAAAATTTAGCGGAGAAATTACACCTGAATATTTAGGTGTTGGATATATAATTGGTCCACGCATTTCGGGCATGCTGGTTGCGGGCGGCGTATTAAGCTGGCTTGTATTAAACCCGTTGCTTGCAACATTAATTCACGATCAAACTGTAATAGCATCACAGCTTATCAAGTTAGGTTATTTAAAAGATTTAAGCACCGCAGGCGGCCCCGGCGGATGGAACCCGGCAACACATTTATTTGATGATACATCTGATGCATTATATCGTGCTTATGTACGACAGATTGGAGCCGGTGCCGTGGCTGCAGGCGGCTTTATTACGTTGATGAAAACCATTCCAACCATCATCTCATCTTTTAAAGAAAGTATTGGTTCAATAAAAAACAGGACAGAAGCGCATACACAATTGCGCACAGAAAAAGACCTGAGTTTAAAAGTGGTTTTATTCGGAAGTATTGCATTGATTTTATTGATGGCATTTATTCCTATGATTCCCGGAAATTCAATTGGAAGCAAATTATTATTAGGTGTTTTAGTGGTGATATTCGGTGCATTTTTCGTTACCGTTTCATCGCGTATTGTTGGCATAATTGGCTCGAGTAATAATCCAATTAGCGGCATGACGATAGCAACAGTTATGAGTACGTGTTTGGTTTTTATTGGTATTGGATGGAGCGGAAAAACTTATGAACCAATGGTACTTGTTGTGGGCGGAATGATCTGCATTGCAGCAGCAAATGCCGGTGCAACATCGCAGGATTTAAAGACAGGTTTTCTTGTTGGCGCTACGCCACGCAATCAGCAAATTGCGTTATTTATTGGCGCTATTGTTTCTTCATTAGTGATTGGTATTACCATAAAAATTCTGGATAAACCAACTACCGATATGCTGCAACAAGGATTTACACATGCCATCGGCACAGATAAATTTCCTGCACCGCAGGCAATATTAATGGCAACATTAATAAAGGGAATTTTATCATTTAATCTTGACTGGCAATTTGTTTTTGTTGGTGTTGCATTAGCTGTAACCATGGAACTTTGCGGCGTAAATTCTTTGAGTTTTGCGGTTGGCGCTTATCTTCCTTTAAGTACAACATTGCCTATATTTTGCGGTGGCGCCATTCGTGGTATTGTTGACTGGCGGAGAAGACGTAAAGGAGAAAAATTTATTGCGGAAGATGATCTTGGCAAAGGCAATTTATTTGCAACGGGATTAGTTGCCGGCGGTGCATTAGCAGGCGTTATTGTTGCCTTATTAATTGCAGGTAGTGATAACATTGCTGCTAAACTTGAAACCATAAATCTTGAAACTAAGCTTGAAAATTTTATTGGTATTGGTTTGTATAAACTGCTTGGTGTAATTGCTTTTGCATTGTTAGGGTTGATATTATATAGAACAGCGATGAAGAAGGGTGAGGAGATTACATAATTTATTATCCTTGATTTTGATTAATATATTTGTATTATGCAGGCAATGATTAAAAAACTTCATATCAGCAATTATAAATCCATTGATGAATTGGATTTAAACTGTGAAAGAATTAATGTTTTCATTGGAGAGCCAAATACAGGTAAATCAAATATTTTGGAAGCCCTTGATTTATCTTTTCTATCATGGATGATGGGAATGAATGAAACTATAACGAAGGTTAATGAAAACAATATAAATGGTAAGATTGAAAAGATTGATTTAAAAAAGTATTTTAGGATTGATAAGGCTGAAAAATTATTTCATTTAGGGAACTTAAATCAGCCGATTAATATTTCTCATCCCGGTTTTTCTTACGATACTTCATTGGAGTTCAGGAATGATAAAGAAAGCGGCAAGAATTTTTTTCAATTAAATACTTCAGGAAATCCGAGAACTTTTTTTGATAATGATTTAATTCCCATCGAACCAGTACAATTTTTTGGATCACCAATAAAACCTTATAGATACAAAAGCAATATTCAATTTCACGATACAGGTAACTATATAAATAGATTAATGCCTCCTTTTGGCAATAATTTAGCGAAGGTGATTTTTCACAATCCGGATATTCAGGAATTTGCAAAAGAATTTGCTGCAGAATATGGATTTGAATTTAATATCAATTCCGCCACGAATGAAGTAAACATTCAATTAAGATTAAATGAGGGATTAGTTTACACTTTGCCATTTGAAGCATTGGCTGAGACATTTAAGAGAATACTTTTTTATTTATCGGCTGTAACGCATAATAATGGCTACGTAATAACTTTAGATGAGCCTGATACACATGCTTTTCCTGCGTATGTTGGAATGCTTGCTGATAAAATTATAGGGAATGCCTCTTGTCAATTTTTTATTACTACACATAATCCCTACTTACTTGATGAGTTTATAGAAAAGACTCCAAAGAACCAATTAGCAATATTTGTATGTGGATTTGATAAATTAAATAAATCAACGATTGCAAAAAGACTTACTGACGAAGAGTTATCAGAATTACTGGATTATGGTGTTGACATCTTTTTCAACGTAAATAAATATTTGAATGACGGCATTGAATATAGTGCCTGAGTGTTATGTTGACACAAGACTGGCTGAAATACTTGCTCAATCCTCTAAGCAAATTTTTCATCAAAAAGGACATGGGCAAGTTGCGAACAAAATGCTTTTTAAATTAAAAGATCAATTTGCTTTAGGTATTATTGATAAAGACACAATTAAAGTTAGAAAGTCAAGATATTTTTCAGAATTCAATGACATAAGAAAGGAAAATAGTTTAATACTTCAAAAGCATTTTAAACTTAGCCATTATTTAATCATTATAGATCCGGCAATAGAAAAGTGGTTGTTGCAAAATGCTGAGGTTTCAAATATTGCTCCAGATAATCTAGGTAATAATCTTAAAGACCTTCTTTCTTTTACTAAAAGACAGCACATTCACAGAAATATTTATTTTACTGAATTTATTATTAAGTTAATAAATAACCATGCGCCTGGAATTATCACACTTAAAACATGGATTGAAAAATTTTTGGCTAATGACGAATTGATTTGAATTGATAGATCAAGTTTTATAATTAAACAAACGAACCAATCATCTCTTCCATCTTTTCACCTGCATTAAAAAAGCCAGCCAGCTTTTCAATTACGGATTCAACAACAGCATCAGGACAACTTGCGCCGCTGGTAATTAAAATTTTTACAGGTGTTTTTGTTGGAAGAAAATCTTGCGTAGCATATTCCTGTTTTGTTCGCCAGTTGCAATGGAATATCTCTGATGAAGAAATAATTTTTTCAGCACTATTAATAAAATAGGTTGGTAATTTTTCTTCACACAACTCAACCAAATGCGAAGTATTGCTGCTGTTGTAACCGCCGATAACAATTGCAATATCTGCATCTGTATTTAATAAAGCATTTGCCGCAGATTGATTATCATTCGTTGCATAACAAAGCGTGTCGCGTGTATCGGCAAAGCGTTCCTGTATAGTTGTATCGTTTAAATTAAAATTATTTTTTACAGCTTGTTTTAAATATTCAGCAATGGCTTGTGTGTCGGTTGCTAATTGTGTTGTTTGATTTACAACACCGAAGCGTTCAAGGTCTTTAGTTATATCAAAACCATTTGAATAACGGCCCGCAAATTCAATATGAAAATCTTCAGCAGGTTTTTCGCCCGTAATATATTTTGATAGTTCAATGGCTTCATTCATATCATTCACAATAACTGTTGGCGTTTGCGATGATGCATGTGAAAATGTTGCGCGTGTTTCTTCATGCTTTGGTTTGCCATGAACAACTATGCTATAACCTTTCTCCGCAATCTGTGCGCTTCGGTTCCAAACCTTTTCTACAAACGGACAGGTAGTATTATATTTTTCTGTTTGAATACCTTTTGACTGTAAAATATTTTCAATTTCAAGTGTAGTTCCAAATGCAGGAATCAACACAACATCATTTTCATTCAGTTCATCAAACGGTATTAATTGCCTGCCATAAGTATCCTGTAAAAATCGTATCCCTTTCACCAATAAATCTGCATTCACCTGCGGGTTGTGAATCATTTCACTCAATAAAAAAATTCTTTTCCCCTCATTTTCTTCAATAGTTCTGAAAGCAATTTCAATAGCATTTTCAACCCCATAACAAAAACCAAAATGCCTTGCGAGATAAATTTTAAGATTACCAAAATCAAGCAGTGTTGGAGAAAAATCTTTCTTTAATTTATCATCGCGTTTTCTTTTATTTTTAATAGCGCTGATAAGTTCACTGCGATAAATATTCGGAACTGCAAATTGCTTCATATAAGCTGCAAAGTTAATAAAGTTGAAATCAATGAATAATACTGCAAAAGATTTACAAAATCATTTTATATTCAATTATGCAAATTGAAAATATACAGGATGTAATTAACCAGCTTATGCAAATTGAACAACAATGTGCATCATCAAAAAATAAGGCAGGCTATTTTGCTGCTTTGTACAAACGAATGACCGTTGCCGTACTGGAAAATATTAACGCAAATAATTTTGAAGATGGAGAAAGAATGGAAAAATTAGATATGATTTTTGCGCAACGTTATTTAAATGCGTATACATGCTATTTTTCAAAAACTGCTTGTTCCATTTCCTGGAAAAATGCGTTTGATTCTTGTGGTGATGATTCACTTATAGTGTTGCAGCATTTATTAATGGGCATTAATACACACATCAATCTTGATCTTTCAATTGCAGCAGCACAAGTTGCGCCGGGCAATGCTATTAACGGGTTGCAAAACGATTTCAACCGCATTAATACTTTAATATCTGTGCTTACAAATGATATACAGGAATGCCTTTGCGATGTTTGGGCGCCAATGCGTTTACTTATGAAAATTGCAAATGGAAAACAAATTGCCGTTTTAAATTTTAGTATTGATAAAGCAAGAGATGCATCATGGTCAAATGCAGTGTTGCTTGCCAATATGAATGATGAACAAAGAGCGGCGCATATACAACAAATGGATGAAGCAGTTAGTTTTCTTGGCAATAAAATAAAATCGCCGGGATTTGCAACAGATTTAATGTTGCGCGCCATTCGTGTAACCGAATACAATGATGTGGCACAAATAATACATCTTATTGATACAACTGTTGTGAATTAAAATTATTTATTCAACTTTTGTTTGCACAGGAATAATAAATGCAATCAATTCATCAAGTAAAATTGCAGCTCTTTCGCACGCATCGTTAATATCATCTCTTGAAACATTTGCTGCAAAAGATTTTTCTTTCAAAC
>JBDUEO010000143.1:0-7634 GCA_040002335.1 Parafilimonas sp.
TCATGCGGCCGCCTTTATTAATGCCCACTTTTGCAACAGGATCCGGTACATCTTTTACCTTGAATTCAAATGTACTTGGCTTGCCATCTGCTGTAACGGTTACAACAGCCGGCGTTCCGGCTTTTCCGGGGCGAACAATATATTTTCCGGGAGCGGTTTTTGAAAGTGAACCATTCGTCATGCTGACTTGCACTTTTTCATCTCCAACGTTTCCACCGCTAACGCTTATTGGATTATCTAACCCAACATAAAAAACTTTTACTGCGTCTGCACTAACACTGGCACCGGTTGGAGAACCAACTGTATAAGTTAAAGGATAATTTACCTGATCCTGTTTACCAGTTGCCTGGTTAAAAAAAGATATAACTACATTTTTAGTATAACTTCCGGCTGCACCGGCAGTAGTTTTATATTCTGCCACTCCATTTGCATTTAAATCAATTCTTTGCCCGTCAATAGTTACAACAGGTTTCGACTCTGCATTATATGCACCAATCCCCGCAGTAATATCTAACTGTTGGCCTGGCATTAAATAATTAGAATTTTGACCAACCAACGGCTGGTAAGTATTGAACACTTCTTTAACCGCGCCAACCTGTTGATGGCAATAATCAATTACCATTGCTTCACTATTCTTTACATCGTTTTCAAACTTGCTTAAGATAGTTTTTGCAGCAATAGAAGGCGTCATATAAAAATATGATGCAGCCCAATCGTCTTGATTTGCTTTATTATTTGTTTTTGGAATACTCAAATCAATAGGTAAAGAATTTTCAAACTGAGCTTTTATAGAAGGATCAATGCCTAACAATGCATCTTTATATTGCTGTAATTTTTGGCGCAATACCTTTCCATCTGTTCCCGGGTCAGTCATTATACGTGTTGCAGCTTCAAGGTCGTCATCTCTGTAGCTTGCGCTGTCATCTTTTTTATAGCCCGCAGCATCAGCAATTTTTACTTGAAGTGTTTGAATATAAGCTACCATTTCATTAGCTAATATTTGCGCCTTTTGGGCATTTGGTTGCCACTTTGCGGCTCTTTCAGCCGTACTAGGGTCACTGAGTTCGGATTTAAATGCGTTAAAAATATGTTCATTTTTTGCGTCTAATGTACTGCTTGAAGCAATTAAACTATTGTCTACGGTTCTAAAGGCATTAAGGATTTCTGCTGATACATTCAGCGCCAGCATTGCTGTTAGCACCAGATACATCATATTGATCATTTTTTGCCGTGGCTCTTTAGGTAATGCCATAATAAATCAGTATTGTTTTACGGATAATGTAATGATTTAAAAGCTTTAATAATTATGCTCTGCCACCTTGCATAGCACTAATCATATTTCCATAAATCTGGTTCAACTTGCCAAGGTTATTTGCCAAAGCAGATATTTGTTCTTTTGCTTTTACCGCATCAGTAGCTGTAGTGTTCATAGCCACAGATGCCTCATTTAATTTTCCGTAAAATTGATTTAATGCTTTTAAATGATTATTACTTTCCTGTAATTCAAGTTCGTAAATTGTATTTAAAGAAGATAAATTTTTGGTTAGTACCTGTATTTGTTCATGAAAAACTTTTGCGCCTGCAGATGCATTATTTGATGCGCTGTTGAATAAAGCTGTAGAATTTGCGGCCATTGAATAAGCGTCTTTTACCGAATCAAGCGCTTTTGCTGCTTCTTTCGTTTTTTGCGTATAATCACCTGTAGCTTTTACCACGTCGCTTATCTCACCCATTTTCTCAACAGTACTTCCAAGTTTTTGAAAACCTGCACTTAGTTTACCAAGATTTGCAGGCGTAATATCTGCATCTTCCAGCATTTTTTCCATAGATTTCAAAGCAGGGTTGCCTTGTGGTATAGCAGCGGTTGCGCCAGCAAGTTTTACCTGATGGTCATCAATTGCCGGGTACCATAAATATAATACGCCATAAACAAGAAAAACTAAAGCTTCTGTACCTAAGCCGAGTTTAAGAAAAAGATCTGCCGATGGTGTATGTAATAATTTTTGCAAGGCACCCCAGATAACAACTGCTGCGGCTATGGATACAAAAATGTCAACGATTCTGCTAACTTTTGGAGGAATTGCGGCTGCCATAATTTTAAATTTTTGTGGTTTTTGTAGTGGATATTGATTTTAAAAAATAAACTAATTTATTTGTGCCTGTATTGAGCCGGAAGGTCGATAACACATCTGAAGCCGATATAGGATTTCGTAGTATCCTGGTATTCGTATTGGCGGGTACTAACTTGCAAATAATAACCTACATCTTTCCAGCTTCCGCCTCTTACTACTTTGCGTTTCATTCTTGGCGGATCGGTGTCAAGGGCATTCCACTGAATGTCGGGATTCATATCATGCTGAAAATTATATGAACCTTCGTAAAACAAAGATGATGTCCATTCTGAAACATTACCAGCCATATTATATAAGCCGTAATCATTTGGCCAATAGCTATCAGCTCTTACTGTATAAAATCCGCCATCTTCAGGATAGTTTCCCCGGCCTGGTTTAAAGTTTGCGAGTAAACAACCTTTTTTATTTCTTAAATAATAGTTACCCCATGGAAACATTGATTGAGAACGGCCACCTCTTGCGGCATATTCCCATTCTGCTTCTGTAGGCAAACGAAAATCGCTTTCAGGTGCTTTTTTAGTTTTTTCAAGATAACTATTTAAATAGCGGGTGCGCCAGTGGCAAAAAGCAACTGCTTGTTTCCAGTTTATGCCCACTACAGGATATTCACCATAAGAAGGATGCGCAAAATATCTTTTAGTCATGGGTTCATTATAAGAGTAAGAGAAATCTCTCATCCAGCATAATGTATCCGGATAAATTTTTTGATCATAGCGGTAAATGAAATCTTTTCTCGGGCGGCCTGCATTTTCACGCTTAGCAGCTTCTTTTAAATTAAATCCCTGTATATTATACACAATCATATCCGGATCTAAGTCCATTTGCCCGTATAATCTATTGTCAGGCGAGAGAATAAGATCATTTAACTTTTCCAAGGTGTTTTTATCACCATATTTAATAGTTGCTGCCTTTTTCCAGTCAATAGCTGTATCACCCGAAGTGCTGGTTTTCATATAACCTAACCTAACTGCGGCAAGAGAATCTCTTACCCAATATACAAACTGCCTGTATTCATTATTGGTTATTTCAGTAGCATCCATCCAAAACCCACTAATAGAAACTTCCTTATTACGTGCTGTAAGATTGAAATTCACATCTTCATCACTCGGGCCCATGTGAAATGTGCCGGGAGGAACGAATACCATGCCGTAAGGCCTTGTTATGCTACTTTTAGCAGCAGGAGCAACTCCATGCACCTGCCCGTCACCGGCAACTGATTTTGACTTTCCTGATTTACCACAACTTACTGCGAACATTGTTGAAGCAGCGAGTAGTAATATTAAAAAGCTTTGGTTCTTCATCCGTTTCCTGTTTCTGGCAAATTTTTAAATTGT
The DNA here is from genome assembly GCA_040002335.1 of Parafilimonas sp. Lineage (GTDB taxonomy): Bacteria > Bacteroidota > Bacteroidia > Chitinophagales > Chitinophagaceae > Parafilimonas. The sequence goes on from JBDUEO010000143.1 coordinate 3,467, forward strand.
TTTCTTTTAGCGGGCAGATTGGAAAAACTTACTAAGAGTTTATTAGCAATATATTCCGCAAGAGATATGAACGCACTTTATTATTAATTATTTTGTTTGAAGCTTTTTTTTGTTAAAAATGTTCCGTTAGTTGATTTTTAAATTCTTCAAAACTTTCTGCCGGTTTAAGGCAACTATAATTTTCGCAAATATAAATTTTTGTCTGGCCTGCTGAAATGGTCTTTTCATTAAGTAATGGCCACTCATTATTTTCCTGCGGGGAAGCTTGTATAACTTTAAGCGGAATGTATTCCTTTAAAATTTCTTTTAATAATTTTTCATACTCTATACTTAGCATCACAATTTCTTTTACACCATAAACCATTGATTGGAGGTTTAATACCCAAAGTCCAAAGGAATTAGCGTGTTTTTCAAACAAATTGTGTAAAGATGAAAGCATTAATTCAGAACGCTTTTTCCATTCATGAAGATCAAAAAAAACTGAAAGCGTTAATAAATTAGCGGCCATTAAAGAATTCCCGGAAGGTGTTGCGCCATCATATATTTCAATTTTTCTTATTAAAACATCCTTTTGTGCTTTTGGCGTGAAATAAAAAAAGGTATCTTTTTCGTCGCTAAAAAGTGTTATTGCTTTTTCAGTTAAAATTTTTGCTTTAACCAAAAATTCTGTATCTGCTGTTGATTGATGCAATAAAATATAAGCTTGAATAAGCGCTGCATAATCATCTAAAAAACCTGCCTGCGTATTTGCATTTTTATTCCAGCTATGCAACAATAACCCGCTGCTGCATTCCATTAAATTTTTTTCTATAAAAAGAATATTGGCTTTAGCTAAGGTTAAATATTCATCATTGCCAAAAGCTGCATAAGCTTTACAAAGGCTATTAATGATTAAAGCATTCCAGCTTAATAAAACTTTATTGTCCAGTCCAGGCCGTACACGTTTCTTTCTGGCTTCAAACAAAATTTTCTTTGATGCGGCAAGTTGCTTCAACAAATTATTTTCTGTTATGCCTGATCTTTCAGCAATTACCTGTAATAATTCCGGTTGCCACAAAATATTTGTATGCTCCCAATTTCCAGCTTCGGAAACATTATATGCAATACAAAACAACGCGCTGTTTTCTTTAAGTAATTCGTCAATCTCCTTTTTGCTCCACGTATAAAATTTTCCTTCATCGCCTTCGCTATCTGCGTCAAGCGCACTGTAAAAGCCACCTTCAGAAGAAGTCATTTCATTTTTAACAAACTCAATTGTTTCATTAACAACCGTTGCATAATCTTCATTTTTTGTAAGCTGATAAGCTTCGGTATATGCATCAATCAATAAAGCATTATCGTATAACATTTTTTCAAAATGCGGAATTTGCCAGCGTTTATCGGTACTGTACCGGCAAAATCCGCCACCAAGATGATCGTAAAAACCACCCATCATCATTTTATCTAAACTTAAAATTGCTGCGTTTAAAGAATTTTTATTTCCTGTAAAATGGTAATGCCTTAATAGATAAATAATAGAAAATGTTTGCGGAAATTTAGGCGCGTGGCCAAAACCGCCCTCTTCTTTATCAGAAATATTAACCAAATTCTGAGCAATAATATCTAATTTTTCGCTGGTGAAGATTGAATGATCGCCGGCGCTAAAATTATTTGCATTCAATAAATGTTGTGTAAGATTTTCTGCCTGTTCTGTTATTTCATTCCTTTTTTCTTTATAAGCATTTGCAACTGCAAGCAATACTTCTGTCCAACTGCTGCGGTTAAATGCGCGAACCGGCGGATAATATGTTCCGCCATAAAATGGTTTTAATTCAGGCGTTAAAAAAACATTTAATGGCCAGCCACCACTGCCGGTAATTGCCTGTATGGCATCCATATAAATATGGTCAATATCAGGCCGTTCTTCACGATCAATTTTTATGTTAATGAAATGTTCATTCATAATCTGTGCCGTTGCTTCGTCTTCAAAACTTTCCCGTTCCATAACATGACACCAATGGCAGGCAGAATAACCAATACTTATTAAAATCGGCTTATCTTCTGCTTTCGATTTTTGCAATGCTTCGTCGCTCCACGCAAACCAGTTTACCGGGTTATGTGCATGTTGTAATAAATACGGGCTGGTTTCATTAATAAGTTTGTTGGTGTATGTATGCTCTTTCATAGTTCAATTTATGCAAATAAAAAAAGATCCTGCTGCAAATGGATCTTTAAAAAGTTGGAGGTAATTCGTTTATTTATACCCTGTAAAACCTTTTACAGTTTTATATCAAAGTTTATATAATTCTATTTCTTTTTTGATGTTGCAGCAAGGTGTACATCTAAGGCAGAAATCATGCTGGGTGTATGAGGAGATGGCGCTTTAATATCTACCAACAAGCCAGCTTCTTCGCCTGCTTTTACGGTATTGCTTCCAAACGCACCTATTAACATTCCGTTTTGCAAAAACTTAGGATAATTATGAAACAAACTACGCACACCACTTGGCGTGAAAAAACAAATAATATCAAATAATTTATTTTCCATTACCACGCGCACATCGTTGCTAACCGAACGGTACATAAATGCAAGCTGAAAGGTGCATCCATTGTTTTTAAGCCAGTTTACAATTTCATTATCCTGCTGGTTTTCGCTACACACATATAAAAACTTTTCATTTTCTTTATGTTTGTTAACCACATCAAACATGCTTTTGTTTGTTCCATCGGCACCATAAAAAACTTTGCGCTTTCTATAGAGAATAAATTTTTGAAGATATAAAGCAACGGCTTCAGTAATGCAGAAATATTTATTATCCTGGCTTATCGAGATCTTCATTTCTTCGCACATTCTGAAAAAATGATCTATTGCATTTCTGCTTGTAAACATTACTGCAGAAAATGCTATAGGGTCAATTTTTTGTTTTCTGAATTCTCTTGCAGGAATTGGTTCAAGCCTTATAAATGGATGGAATGTAAGTTGCACAGGATACTTTCGCTCCAGTTCGAAATACGGCGATTTCTCGCTTTCTGGCCTGGGCTGGGTAATTAAAACTTGCACGGATTTTTTACCAGTAAACGTTTTCTCTCCGTTGTTAATCATGCGTTACTGCTCTTTTATAAAAAAAGGTTATTTATTGCTTGTTTGCAGAAATAATAATTTATAAATGACAAGTAGTGGCATTATTTCTACTGCGCAAAGGTATATAAAAAAGTGAAATGCTGTAATGCTTAGGTTTTTACGAATGCGTGCCAGCGAAACAAGGTAACGAACAGCAAGAGAAAAAATGGTAATACAAACTACAATCGTTACGGCTATATTTTTTGTTTTATCATCAGCATAAGCGATTAAAAACAAAAAAGGAATTATTATTACGCCTAACAATTTATTAATAAGAAATACAACAAACCTGTATTCCACCGCTGCATCTTTTGCATTAAATACCCAGCCTGTAAAACGTATTATTAAATATTTAGTTAGATAAACAATAAATAAAATTGCTGTTGAATAAACAAATAATTGCCAGAAAACAATTTTGGTCCAATGATTAAATGTTGCAAACAAGGTTATAAATAAACCGCCGCAGAGTATAAACATAACATTAAGCATAAACGCAGGAAAAAAGTTTTGCGACATCTGTTCTTTTGTTTGCGATTGCCTGAACGTTGCCTGGAATGATAAAGAAAAAATGCTGTTTACATATTTGGGAAATGAGGTTTTTACCAGCCCTAAAAAAAATAACAGGAATACTAAAATATAAAAAATAATATCCTTGTCCGTTACATCTCTTTCTGTACCGGGCATTAAATGCACTACATTTTTTTTTGGAACTGTAGTTTTTACAGGTGCTTGCGGTTGTATTAATAAAGAATCATGTTTTAATGAATCCGTTTTTGCAGAATCTGCACTTCGGTTTATTATAGGCACGATTGCAATTGAATCTTTAACCGCTGTATCTTTTCTAAAAATATTATCCTGAACTTTTTTTAATGAGTCTAAGTAAACCGAATCTTTATGCGTTAGAAATTTTTGTATTGATTGAACGCTGTCCTTTTGTTTATGTGTTGCATTTGTATCCTGCGCAAAAATAATTGCAGGCAGTAACAAAAAAAATAATATCGTAATTATATTCTTCAACATGTAAAAGCGCAAAAGTAGTTTCGCGCAATCAAAACAAGCTTATAAAACC
>JBDUEO010000144.1:0-7627 GCA_040002335.1 Parafilimonas sp.
TTTTTGTTTGAAATGATTACTGAAAGCAATAAACGTTTTATTCTCTTTTACATTAAGGTTATAAGTTGCAATAAAAGTTTCATCGTTATAAAAAATACGAAAATAAATTCTGTCGCTGCCGCTGCGGGGCAACTGTTCAATACGGTTTGGTTTTACTTTTTTATAAGAAATAAAAAGCGCTTGTATTTCGTCAATTATCATTTTCATCAATGCAATGTTAATAAGGGCGATAAATGTACTCGTAAAATTCTTTGTAAAGAATTTTGAGCATATTGAAAAACTATTTTAATGTTGAAATCATGCGAAATAAATTTCAATAATCTTAATTTTGCAATATGAATTTTTCTTACAAACATTTATTGCCTGCAGATTTTGATGAAACATCAAGAGTATGGATTTACCAGGCAAACCGTTTATTTACCATTAGCGAAGCATTGCATATAGAAGACATATTAAGTGAGCTTGTTGTGAATTGGAAAGCACATGGTGCACCGGTAAAAGGTTATGCAAATTTGTTCTTCGGGCAGTTTATTATATTAATGGCTGATGAAAATGCAACGGGCGTTAGTGGTTGCAGTATTGATAGTTCGGTACGCATAATTCAACAAATAGAAAAACAGTTTAACGTAGAAATGTTTAACTGGCAAAATCTTGGTTTTATTGTAGAAGATAAAGTGCAGGTTATTCCGCGCCAGCAATTCAATTATGCATTGGAAAATAATTTTATTACGGCAGAAACTTTATTTTTTAATAATGTGGTAACAACAAAAAAAGAGTTAGAAGAAAACTGGATTATTCCGATAAATGAAAGCTGGCTAAAAGCAAAAATTAAAGCAACAGCTCAATAGTATTAGCGGAAGTAGCTCATCTGGTAGAGCATCAGTTTCCCAAACTGAAGGTGGTGGGTTCAAGTCCCGTCTTCCGCTCAAAAATTTAAACATAGCTGAATGTTATTGCCACAGAAACACGGAAATCACAGAAATAGTCTTCGTTTTATTCTGTGTTTCTGTGTACTTCGTGGCAAAAAACTTCTTACAAAATTGCCACAGAAGCACGGAGATCGCTGAACTATTCTTCATTTAATTCTGTGTTATGTGTACTTAGCGGCATAACCTTAAATTCTCTTCTGTATTTCTGGCTTTACGCGAAAAGTCTCTCACTTTATCTTTAACCTCTCTTTGCTGCCAATCTGTCTCAATTCAATATCTTTGCAAATCAATTTTTAAAGATGCTGGAATTAGTAAGTGATAAAGTGCATGATGAAACAAAGCAGGGCGAAGCATTTGCGCCTTTTGCAAACGATGCAAATCAATACAACAAAAAATTTTATATAGAAAGTTATGGTTGCCAAATGAACTTCAGCGACAGCGAAATTGTGGCTTCTATTTTACAGAATGAAGGTTTTGGCGCCACTAAAAATTTAGAAGAAGCTGATCTTATTTTATTAAACACTTGTTCTATACGTGAAAAAGCGGAACAAACTATTCGCAAACGCTTAACTGAATTTAAAAAAACAAAACAGGCAAAGCCATCAATGCTGGTTGGTGTGCTGGGTTGCATGGCAGAAAGATTGAAATCAAAATTGCTGGAAGAAGAAAAGTTGGTTGATTTAGTCGTTGGCCCAGACGCTTACAGAACATTACCGCTGTTGATTGAAGAAGCAGAAACCGGGCAAAAATCTGTAAATGTTTTATTAAGCCGCGACGAAACGTATGCTGATATTTCGCCGGTACGTTTAGACAGCAATGGCGTTACCGCTTTTGTTTCTATAATGCGTGGGTGCAACAATATGTGCAGCTTTTGTGTGGTTCCATTTACACGTGGAAGAGAACGCAGCCGCGATCCTTATTCTATTATTAATGAAGCCAGGCAATTGTTTGAACAAGGTTTTAAAGAAGTTACGTTGCTTGGACAAAATGTTGACAGTTATTACTGGACATCACCAATTAATTCTAATTCCAAAGCAGACTTTAAAGAAGAGATAATAACATTTGCCAAACTGCTGGAAATGGTTGCACAAATTTCACCTGAACTACGTGTACGTTTCAGCACGTCACATCCAAAAGATATTACAGATGAAGTATTATTTACGATGGTGAAATATGAAAACATCTGCAATTATATTCATCTGCCTGTGCAAAGCGGCAGTACAAGAATTTTGCAATTAATGAACCGCACTTATACACGTGAATGGTATAAAGCAAAAGTGAATCGTATAAGAGAAATTATTCCTGATTGCGGCATCAGTTCAGATATTATTGCAGGCTTTTGCACAGAGACAGAAGCAGATCATGCAGACACATTAAACGTAATGCAAACAAGCGCTTACGACATGAGTTATATGTTTTTTTACAGCGAACGCCCGGGCACACTTGCAGCAAGAAGATATACAGACGATATTACGGAAGATGTGAAGAAAAGAAGGTTAAAAGAAATAGTGGAATTACAGGGAAAGCTTTCATACCAAAGCAATAAAAAAGATGTTGGCAAAACATTTAAAGTTTTAATTGAAGGAGACAGTAAAAAAAGCAATACAGAATGGAAAGGCAGAAGTTCTGAAAATAAAATGGTCGTTTTTCCAAAAGGAAATCATAATCATAAAAAAGGCAATTATGCTTTTGTAAAGATTATAGATTTTACACAGGCAACATTGATTGGAGAAGTAGTAAAACAATAATTATTATGTTATCATCTGTATTATTAATAGCATCGTTCCTTGCGTCTCACACTTCAGCTATGGAAATAACATCAACTTAATTTAAAATTAATGGCAGAAATACAAGCAATAAAAAACAGGTTTGGAATAATTGGCAATTCACCCGCGCTTAACTACGCAATACAAGTTGCCATGCAGGTTTCGGCAACTGATTTAAGTGTATTGATCGTTGGTGAAAGTGGCGCAGGTAAAGAATCATTCTCACAAATTATACACGCATTATCATCAAGAAAGCACAACGCATTTATAGCCGTAAACTGCGGCGCAATTCCTGAAGGCACAATAGATTCGGAATTATTCGGGCACGAAAAAGGTTCTTTCACCGGTGCGGTTGACAGCCGCAAAGGCTATTTTGAAACGGTAAGCGGCGGCACCATTTTTTTAGATGAAATTGGCGAAATGCCAATCGGAACACAGGCGCGTTTATTGCGCGTTTTAGAAACCGGCGAATTCATCCGGGTAGGATCTTCCAAAGTGCAAAAAACAGATGTGCGTGTTATTGCCGCCACTAATAGAGATTTGTATGGCTCAACGCAAAACGGAAAATTCAGGCAAGATCTATACTATCGTTTAAGCACAGTGCCCATACGCGTGCCTTCATTAAGAGACAGGAAAGAAGATATTAATTTGTTGTTCAGAAAATTTGTGGTTGATTTTGCGGAACGTTATAAAACAACACCGGTTCAATTAGATGATGAGGCGAAAAACATGTTAATTAACTATTCGTGGCCCGGCAATGTGCGCGAACTGAAGAATATTGCAGAACAATTATCTGTGCTCAGCACTAATCCAATCATATTGCCAGCAGACCTGCAAAAATTTTTACCGGATAAAAATGTAAACCGTTTGCCGGTACTTGCACACACGCAGCAATCAAATGGTGAATTTAATAATGAGCGCGAAATTTTATACAAGCTTTTTTTTGATATGAAAAAAGATGTAACAGAATTAAAAAAAATGTTTCTTGAAATTCTGAAAAACCCGGCGCTTGCCAATAATGCGGCAAATTATACAGCCGAATCTTTGCAAACAGATTATGCGTTAAATGCAAATGATTATACTGCGCCAGTTTTATCAAATGTTTCTCAAAACGCATCTTTGCCCGTAAATAAGCAGCAAAATAATCAACCGGTTATTTTACCGCATCACGATGAAATTCAGCAGCATGAAGAAGTGGAAGAATCGTTGAATATAATGGATAAGGAAAGAGAGTTAATTATTAAAGCGCTTAAAAAACATCGCGGTAAAAGAAAAGATGCTTCACTTGATTTAGGCATAAGCGAAAGAACGTTATACAGAAAGCTAAAAGAATATGATATTAATGAATAAACGGTCAACAGTCAAAGGCCACCAGCCAACAGTTAAACTATGGACTATAGTCTGTGGACTATTGACATTTTTCTTATTTTCATCCTGCGGCGTTTATACATTTAAGGATGTGTCAATAGATTATTCAAAAATTAAAACATGTAAAGTTGGTTTTATTGATAATAAAGCACGCTATATTAACCCGCAGTTAAGCCCTAAATTAACGGACGCCATTAAGCAAAAAATAAACAACTATACAAAACTTACACTCGTTAACAGCGATGATGCCAGCTATATTATTACCGGCTACATAAACCGTTACGATGTTTCACTGGCAGCCATCAGTAATAATCAAAGCGCCGGTAACCGGCTAACTGTTGGTGCCGCTATTACTGTTGTAAATACAGTAGATAATAAAACAGATAATTTTACGGTAAGCAAAGATTTCGATTTTTCTGCAAGCTTATCATTGCAGCAGGCTGAAAACACATTATTAAGTGATATTATTGATCAGATAACTGACCAAATATTCAGCCATATTTTTTCAAACTGGTAGAGAATTGTATTTTCATCCGGTAAAATAAATGTTTAATGAATTCACCCGTTGAAAATATTGTACAGCATCTTTTTAAAACAATATCATTACAAAATGTTTCTGCAGAGCAACTGCAACAGGCAATTAATGATCATCCTTATAACGGAGCTGCTTACTTTCTTCTTGCAAAAAAATTATATGCCACAAAAGAAATGAACTATGAAGAGGCATTGCAGAAAGCAGCATTGCATTTTTCAAATAATATGTGGTTGCATTTCAATTTAAATGAAGAAGAATATGAGATTACAAAAGATAATATTGCCGCTGAAATAACTGAAACAAGTGATACAGAAAATGAAACTAAAAATTTTGACAATATAATTGTTGAGCCAGTAAATATTGATGAAGAAAAAATTGTAACTGATCAGGTAATCGCAATAAGTACAGAATTAATACAGGATAAAGAAGAATTAAAATCAGAAAATACAGAAGCTGATGATGCCGTAGCTAAAAAGCTCAGCAGCATGCTGCAGCAACAAGCTTCAGATTTTGAAAAACCAATTGAAGCAACAGATGAAGTTCCGGTTGAAAGCACACCTTACCACCGCGTTGATTATTTTGATTCACAAGGTATAAAACTTGAAGCGGCAAAAAGCGATGATAAATTAGGAACGCAGCTGAAGCGGTTTACAGACTGGCTGAAACAAATGAAGCACGAAAATCTTAACCCGGCTGCGTTAGATGCGGATGAGGCAGGCGAATTAAAAGTGCAAAATATGGCGGCGCATTCTAACGAGAACGAAGAAATTGCAACAGAAACAATGGCTGAAGTTTTAATAAAGCAAGGCAAGCCGGAACAAGCCATACAGATTTATGAAAAATTAAGTTTTATTAATCACAGCAAATCCGCTTACTTTGCGGCAAAAATTCAGGAACTAAAAGATTAAACAATGTCATTGGTTTTTTTCATACTTATAGTAGTTGTTTGTATAGTATTAGGTTTACTTATATTAATACAAAACCCAAAAGGTGGCGGCTTAAGCGGTACAATCGCTGGTTTTAATAATCAATTTATGGGCGTAAAGCAAACAAACGATGTGCTTGAAAAAGGTACATGGATTTTTGCTTCTGCTTTAGCAGTGCTTTGTATTGTTTCTGTTTTGTTTATCTCAAACACAACTACAAACAATGGTGGCAGCATGCTAAAAGATATTAATACTTCACAACAGGGCCCATCAAATGTTCAGCCGCAACAACAGGCAAATCCAGGTACATTTCAGTTACCTGCAGACAGCACACATAAATAATTAAAATAATTGCCCGATAGTATAAGGGTAGTACATCAGATTTTGATTCTGAGAGTCTTGGTTCGAATCCAGGTCGGGCAACATAAGCCGCGCAATAAGCGTGGCTTTTTTATTGGCAGGGTGTACAAATAAAGCTCAATTTATATTCAACTGTACAAGTGTGCGACGCAACCGTGATGCCATGAAATACTACAGCTTGTACCATAAATTATTGTATTAAATCAGCTCTTTAACCGCAATAAAAGATCTAAAGTGATATATTATTTAAAGCTGGCAAACCTAAAATTTTTACTGCGTAAATTTGTACCGCTACAAACCTGGGCTATCGTTCCGAATTTATTCGGGAAGGAAAGTCCGGACAGCACAGGGCAGCCCATCATGTGTTAAACATGGCTTTCATTTTTTGAAAAGAGACAGTGCCACAGAAAATAACCGCCGAAAGGTAAGGGTGAAAATGTGAGGTAAAAGCTCACATTCTGCAACAGTAATGTGGCAGAAGGGAAAACCTTGGGCGCTGCAATGCCACGTACATCCCGCGTTGCACTTACAACTAATGTTGTTTGATGCAAGTAAGCAGCCTGCTTATTACGTAATTGTATCGCGGGAGGGGTAGGCAGCATAGATAAATGATAGCCTAAAACAGAATCCGGCTTACGGGGTTTGTAGCATTTTTTTTTAACTTCTGAATTATGCAATATGAAATCTTTCAAATCTGTTTTTCCATTTGATCAAACACAAATTGCTGAATATAAAATAATAAGTGATGCTGAAATTGATAAAGCATTATCCGCATCTGAAAAAGCATTTCCGGTTTGGAGCGGCAAAACTTTTGCAGAACGTGCAACTGTTTTAAAAAATGTTGCAACACTTTTAATTGAGCGAAAAGAAGTGCTGGGAAATCTTATTACGAATGAGATGGGAAAAGTTTTAAAAGAATCAATTGCTGAAGTGGAAAAATGTGCGTTGGGTTGTACTTATTATGCAGAAAATGCAGAAGCATTTTTACAGGATGAAATAATTAAAACCAATTACAAACAAAGCTTTGTGGCCTTTCAGCCAATTGGTGCGGTGCTGGCAATTATGCCGTGGAATTTTCCGCTGTGGCAGGTATTTCGTTTTGCAGCGCCCACCTTAATGGCGGGCAATGTTGCTTTGCTGAAACATGCGCCGAATGTATGCGGATGTTCTTTAGCCATTGAAAAATTATTTACAGATGCCAATGCTGAAACCGGCGTTTTTCAATCATTGATCGCGGATACAAGTGTAACTGAAAAAATATTAAAATCAAATATTGTACAGGCAGTTTCTTTAACTGGCAGCGAAAAAGCAGGCAGCAGCGTTGCGGCAATTGCTTCGGCACAAATAAAAAAATCTGTGTTGGAGTTAGGTGGCTCTGATGCGTTTATGGTTTTAGCTGATGCTGATATAAAAAAGGCGGCTGCAGTTGCTGTAAAAGCGCGTATGCAAAATGCCGGTCAAAGTTGCATTGCTGCAAAACGTTTTATAATTGTTGAAGAAATAATGGATGATTTTACTGAAGCAGTACAAGCAGAATTTAAACAATTAAAACAAGGAAACCCTTTTGATGCATCTGTTACAACCGGCCCGCTTGCAAGGTTAGATCTTGCAGAAAAATTACACAAACAAGTTGAACGATCTATAGCAAAAGGCGCAGCAATTGTTTTGGGCGGAGAAATTGATGGTTGCAATTATCAACCAACATTATTAACGAATGTGCATGAAGGAATGCCTGCATTTGAT
>JBDUEO010000145.1:0-7603 GCA_040002335.1 Parafilimonas sp.
GTCGTTGCTTTTTACTTCGTCAATGAGGTTCAGCAGGTATTTGTTTTCTATTCTTTCCGCCTGTAGTAATTTGGCCTGGTTACTAATTTTTGCCTGTACCGTTTGTTGCCAAAGTTGTTTTTTAAGTGGCAACGAGGCTTCTATCTGTGCCTGGAATTTCTGACTTTGCAATGTATTTCCGTCTAAATTCAGCATCAGGCCGGTAGGGTGGTGGGTATGATCGCAGGTAATTAAGGCTACGTTGTTTTGCAGCAGTTTTGCCATCAGCGCCTGGGTGATGGTTATCTGCTGATGATCTAAAATAAGCAAACCCAAATCTTCAATCGGCGTTTGTTTTGTTTCGCCGCTATCATGCATTTCAATAACAAGCTGCTCGTTATTGGTTTTAAGATAGGCAGGATTGCCGAAGTAAAGTGTCCGCTTAATCATCAGCAAGGTTTTATACTGAACGCATAATGAATTTGTTTATTATGCAGGCGGCTTTCTCCGGTAGATTATAAAAGGTGCCTGCTATTGTTTTTGTTTTGCAAATACCCCATCTCTTTTAGTGTCAATACTGCCGCCTTCGTATGCGCATACACCCATACGGGGGGAATTAACCACTGGCATAGCCGCATAATCCTTAAAATCGCTGCAAGTTTTAGCATGTTGTTTGCCGCATTTTTTACAAAAAGCGCTTTCTTCATTGCCCATGCATACGCTGCATAAAACAGTTGCTGGTTCCTTGCCGCAGGTTTCGCACAATATTTCTAATGGTTCGTTGCGGGATAGCAGCACGATTTTTGCATCGGCTTTGACCGGGTATTCTTCTACTACAGTTAACTGCAGGCTGGTTATACTGCCAAAATCATAATCGTACTTAATTTTCAAATTCTTTGCAAGATCTGTTTTAATTTCCCTGCTCATAGGTATTTCTCCATTGGCATCTTCCATTAGTTTTTCATAATCCGCTCTTTTACCCTTTGCCAGCAGTTGCTCTGCTTCAAAAAAATCCCACATACCTCCGCCTTTTTGTTTGTTTTTTTCGTTGGTAAAAGAGCTCATGTGCCCGCAGCATTCCAGCCAAATCCGCCGCAGAAAATTATCAATGTCGCCCATAAGCGCTTCGCCATCTGCCCATAGTGATAAAAAATAAGGACTGCTTCCCCATTGTGGATTTGTTTCAATTTTTAGCAGAAAAGATTTGCCGGGTTTATTTTCTTTCGCTTTGGCGGCTAAATGCTTTTGCAGGTGCCGGTTAATGCCGGCTTTTAAAAAAGTCTCTCCGCAAAAAAGGCATTTGCCTTCAGATTTTAGTTCGGCCATTTATTGTAGGTTTTAAACTGCGTCAAAGCTATAAAACTCATTTCAGTTTTCAGTCTCAAATTTTCATTATAAAGTATGTTATATGCTGTTTTGTGGGCTGGCTTTTATTACTATAAAATGGGCTTAATTTAGTTTGCTGTTTTGTAATTGGCAATTGTTTAGTTCCCCTGCTATCATGCATTTAAATAACAAGCTGCTCGTTACTGGTTTTAAGACAGGCGGGATTGCCGAAGTAAAGGGTGCATTTGATCATTTAATTATTTTTATAATTTCTCCAACCCTATTTACTTGAAGTTTCCAACAATGTTCTTTAATCATAATGCCATCAAGTGATTTTTGATTTTTTGATTGAGGGCTTCCAACTCCATATTCATTTTGTATAGGATAATTTAATCCTTGTTTGCCTTGCTCCTTCTTATTCATATTAAATATGGTTGTCGCAGAAGAGCTAGGGATAAAATTTGCAGTTGTGCCTGAACCATCGATGAATTTATAAATCTGTTTAACGGGTTTAGAGTTTATATTTTCAAATGTTACAAGGTTTGGGTTTTCCTGCTCTTCTGATGTTGGTAAATAAACCAAATCATTTGGAGATAAAAAGAACTGCAACCTGTTGCCAGCATCATTAATTTGGCGAACTGAACACTCATTAGGATGTTGGTTATGCAATGCTCCTTGTTTTTGATTTTCGATAACGATATTTAAAGGGATTGTTTCATAACTTCTATTTCCTTTTTCATCCTTGTAGATAACAAAAAATAAATTTGTTCCATCTGCTGCGACAACAAATTTGTCTTTCTTATTACCTGTTTGCCCCACATTAAACTTGTTGCCTTTAGGTTCATAAGTTCTTACTTTATATATTGGCTGATGAAATTTGCCGCCATTTAATTCTTGAATATTTTTATTCAGATCATCTATGCCATCTGCAGAAAAAGCAACTGTTTCTGCTGCTATTGATTTTCCTTTTTCATCTTTAGCTTCCTGATATTTTTCTTTGTTTAGATGATTTAGTAGAATTTTTTGTATGCCTGCATCTGTTATCGTTTCAATTTTAGATGCAGCAAATGAATCATCTAATTTTACTCTTGAGGCTACATTTTCTTTATCCCAATAATAAATCTCTACCTTGGAAATATCTTTGTCGTTCCAACTATTTTTTAAGTCTTTAAAATGTTTTTGCAACATTTTTTTATCATACTTTTTTTCTACAAGTTGCTTTATCGATTTTCGTAAATCATTATCTACAATAGATTCCCAATTATCTAATGCAGCAGAAAGCTGTACTGTCTTTTTGAAACGCAACCTTACTAAACCCGATACAGTATCCTTGTGCATTGGTTTTCTAATTGCCCAACTATCGCCTTTAGTTTGTTTTAAAGTTACTTTTTCTAATATGCCATTCGTCTTTACCCAACAATCATATTTATTAACAGTTTTGTTTATAACACGTAAGTTTTGCTTAAAGCTTACAAGGGTTGTAAGCAATTGATCTTTTGCTTCTTGCGTAAAAATTTCCCAAGGCTTTTTGAAAGTCCATTTATAATTTTTTTCGCTTCCTTCATTATATTTTTTTATACAAAGAATACTTCTTAAATCTTCTCTTGATTTTTGCTTTTGTTCGGGACTTTTTCTTTTCTCTAAAGCATTTTGATTGTTTAAATAATTGATATGGTTTCTTGTGGCACATGCAATTACCAACGCATCTAAGGCGTGATGCCTGTGGTCAATTCTTTTCTTTGTAAATCCTTTAGATAACTCTAATGGGACAGTAGGTAAAAACTTGCCGGTTTTTTCATTGACGCTGCCAAAATTGTTACTGTTTGTCATTACATTTAATCTTTCAAAACGTGGTGCAATTATTTCATTCCACACATCATTCAGTCCCCAATCTTGTTTTAGGGTAGAGGTTATTTGCCCGTTGCTTGATAATACATTAACGGAAGTTGTTCCATCATCTTTGCTTTCTGCCCTAACAATATTTGATAGAACATTTTTAACCATTTTGCTGATATACCTTGTATCGTTCATTTGCCTTTCAATGAATTTTTCTGGTATGTCATCCATGCTTTCATATAGCAATTTCTTCATCTTGCCACGGCTTTTTGCATAGTGG
Organism: Parafilimonas sp.; assembly: GCA_040002335.1. Taxonomy (GTDB): domain Bacteria; phylum Bacteroidota; class Bacteroidia; order Chitinophagales; family Chitinophagaceae; genus Parafilimonas. The sequence continues at coordinate 3,422 of JBDUEO010000145.1, forward strand.
TCCTTCACAAATATTTCATAGGCATCAACTGTAAATATTTCGATAGTTGAACCAAAATTTAATTGCACTTTTTGGCCATAGTTAGATTTGATAAATTCTAAGCCAAGCATATTGTCTTTTAATTTATTTACTTCTGCTTCGCAGATCACTTTATTGCTAAACGAATCATCAAAGTGCCTTGATTGTGGAATGATATGTTCTATTTCGTAAGCGGTTGTAAAGAGTTTGTTTAAAGGGATAGTTGCACCAGTATATGGTGAACGGTATTTCTGTTCCAACCAAAGTTTATAACGTACAAGATCGTTCTTTGAAGGTTGAGCAGTTTTGCTGATTTTTAGAATATCATCCTCAATTTCAATTCCAGAATTTAATACTGCATCTTCATATATCCTCAATATTTCTTGTTGGCTTGGTGAATATGGACGAACATTTTCAACATTATTGTCGTTCATCATTTCAGCCAGTAATGCTTTAATACGAAGATTAGTGTTTTCATTTTCAGTTATCTGATTGGTCATTTCCTTGCGCTTATCGGCAGGGTTTTTCATCTCTCTTCCCAACTCAATATGTATCTCATCAAAAAAGTTTTCTGCACCACTTCCGTAAGTACTCCATATATCTTTTACAACTCGTAACGTTTCTGTTATCACTTGCTCTACAATTGGATTGCGTAGAGAATGTTGCTTAAATTCCTTTAAATAATTTTCCAGATCTTGTACAGATTTCCACTTTTTTATTTCGCCATCTTCCGAATGTCTATTATAAACAATATAGCTTGTAAGCCATAATGGTAAGCCTTTAAAATCTTCTATTTGTTTTAAGTTGATGGCTTTATCCCTTACCCTGTTTTGTATTGCTTCATCATATTCAGCATTAATTATTTTACTAATTCTTTCTCTTGTTTGTTGATGGATGTCCGCTTCATTCCAATACTTGCCCATACGCATTAAAGGCAATAGTTTTTTTATTGCTTTGGCAGAGCAGGAGCCATAGTCGCTTTTGAATGGTGGGAACTTTTTAAACTGCTCTGCAAAATCATCTCCCAAATTATGGTTGCCAGCAAAGGATTGCAGGGCTTTTGGAATGTCTTGTTTATCATTAACCGAATATAAAATATGCCAAAGAGCTTCTTCAGTTTCTTTTGTTAAAAAACCTGACGGCACGTTTTCAACTTTTGACAATCTTGACAATATTTGTGAACGGGTTTCATTGCAAGGATAACTTTTAGATTCATCTTTTATTGAATCATACACATAGTTCCATCTGTAATTAATAACTTTTAATTTCAATGGTTTAAGCAAATGTGTAAGTAAAGCTTTATGGTCAACTTCTTGTCTATCGTTTAACCATTCAAATAGATTCACCCGATCTTCTTCTGTTTGTAAAAATTGATGTGTGACATCTGCATCTGTTGCTTTTTCATAAATACCTAAATTTTTTAACCATTGCCATAGCCTGAATTCCTGAAATAATGGATGCGATTTTGCGATACATTTTACGGGCATCATTACTTGTGTGCCATCTGTACTTTTCTTTAGCTTGCCATCCTTGTCTTTCATTGGGCGGCTTTCATACTTACAATCGCTGATTAAAAATTTTTTACTTTTTAATGGACGTTGATAAAAAATAATATCGTTTAAAAAAAGGCTGGCAAAACCTTTATTTTCATTGTTACTTTTATGCGCTTCATTGTTTCCATAAAGCTCTTCCAAACAGGCGTTATACAAAGTTTTATCTCGTAATTCGGGATGGTGTTTCAGTTGTGTTTCTAAGATTTGCTCTAGTTCTTCTTTATAAAATTTTCTTTCGATAACCCTAACTAAGCTGCCATTTATTTTTTGCTTTGGGTTTTGAAGAAGCGTATCATAAATGTATGTGCCAACTGTTTTTTTAGAATCTTTAATTTCTTTTTCAGTCTTAATTTTTATAAGTTTCCATTTCTTCTCCCAATCTTCATCTGTAGGAATTGAAAATTTTCTTTTTATCGTAATACCATCTTCTTCAAACCTGTCATCACCATTCTTGTCAGTATCAACCGTAATTATTATATTTTTTCTTTGTCCAATCCAATTTGGCACTTCTTTGTTGAAATATTTGCCCGTCTCTCCATTTGACAACTTTACATTTATGATTTTTAACCCTTTGTATAGAATGCCAGTGTTCTCAATATTTTCAATTGTTTCGGTTACAAAATAGATTCTTGTTTGAGTTGTTCTTGTAGCATCTTCTTCTTCCTCACCTCTTAATTGATAATAGCCTCTTTTGTGATTAAAGTTTAACAGCAACCAAACAAGTTCTTCTTTCGCAATTTTTTCAGTTAATGCTTTTTTGCGCAAGTAATAAATTGTCCAATCGTAAGGGACTTTTCTGCCATCTTCCAATAATTGTGGCTGATGTACTTTGAAGTCTTCAAGCATTTCTTCAAATGAAGCTGTAAAAACAAATTCAAAAACTTTTATCTCCTTATTAAGTCGGTAAGCAATTTTGGGTTCGGCTTCATTTAGGTATTGCCCCAACCTTTTTTCAAAATCAATTTCTTTGGCATAATGCTCTGGTAGAAATTGCAAAATATTAAGCACTCTATGCAACCTTTCCCTTCGTAGTAAATGCCTAGCTCTTAACCTCCTTACACCTCTAAAACCTGTTCTTGCAGCAGTGTCAGATTCTGTAATGCCGCTATCAAATTTCCCTAAAACATCATCACCCATAGGTATAATGCGGGAACCTAATTTGATAATATTAGCTTTTTGAGCCTCATCGTTTTGGTTAATCAAAGCCCAACCAATGCTATTTGTCCCTAGATCAAGCCCAAGAATTCTTTTATTCATTTCAATTTATTTTATATATTGCAAGTAATTTGAAAGCAAATCACAATAAGGATTATTCCGTTGTGAAAACATTTAAAGCGGCGCAAGTCGCTTTTTTTAGTCCCATCAATAATATTCTACAATAAAAATTACATGTTATTGCAAAAAGAAATCAAACCAGGAAAGGTTTTCTGGGGACAGGCTTAAAGTCTACGGGGTTATTAATCTAATCTGAAGATAACCGTTTTTCAATACAAATAATATATTTTGCGCATAAATGCACAATTTTAATGTTCGCTCTTTTCCGCGCATTGGCGCAAACAAAAACCGGGCGTAAAAAGTCGTTAAGCTTTATACGCCCGGTTTATATTGTAAGAATGGCGTCCGCGTTTCGCGCGTGACGCCTCCCACTTTGCGATTACTTTATAATATCAAGCAATTCCACATCAAAAATAAGTGTTGAACCAGGCGTAATCTTGCCTGCCGGACTATCACCATACGCAAGATTAGCAGGTATAAACAATTTCCATTTACTGCCAACCGGCATTAGCTGCAACGCTTCCACCCAACCCTGTATTACACCGGTTACCTGGAAATCAATTGGCTGGCCCCGATCAACAGAACTATCGAACACCGTACCGTCTATTAACGTTCCATGATAATGACATTTTACTTTATCAGTTGGCAGCGGTTTAGGACCGTTACCTTCTTTAATTACCAAATATTGCAACCCACTGGCGGTAGTGACTACACCCGGTTTTGTTTTATTTGCTGCCAGGAAAGCTTCGCCCGTTTTATGGTTGGCTTCAATAATGCCTGCGTTGGCCTCACGCGATTCCGCGCTTTTTGCAGCTTGTCTCTTCTGCATAAAATTATTAAAGCAACCGGTCATTTGCTCCTCCGTAAGCAATGGCTTTCCTATTTTAACATCATTAATAGCGCGATCCAGCATGGCACTATTAATATTGGTAATACCCTGTTGTTTATAAAAACCAGCCATACTCATACCAATAACATAACTGATAGAATCATTCTCTGTTTTTAAGATTGGCCCGGCTTTTTTGGTTGCAGCTGTTTTAGCAACCGGCTTCTTTACTGTTTTTGTTTGTGCAAATACGGAAGTGAACATACCAACCGCCGCAATACCTGTAAGCAATTTTTTCATGTGTTAATTTTTGTGGCTTTTTTGTCAAGTAAATACGACATAAATGCTGCGATATTGTATTCAGCACTCAATGCCTCTTTTTATTAAGTTTTAATTTCGCGCGAAAATATTACATTTTTTTTTAACAAAGCTTCCTGTAAACGCAGAACAGGGTTAACTTATTCTGTTTTACCTTGCTGATATGAATCATTTTAACACTTCTGTGGAGGT
>JBDUEO010000146.1:0-7565 GCA_040002335.1 Parafilimonas sp.
CATTGGCAAGATTAAACCGCGCCGTATTGTTATCAGGCGCTTTTCTTAATGCATTTTTATAATTTTCCACCGCAACATCAAAGTCGCCTTTACGATAAGCATCATTTCCTTTTTGAATAAAATTATTTACCTGTTGCGCTGATAAAACAGTTGCATATAAAAAAAATATTATCGTAATACAACGCTTCAATTTATTTTTCTTTTTGTTTCAGGAATAAATATTTCAGCAATTAAAATCAGCAATGCCATCAATACAAATAAATAATAGAAAGATGCATATTGTTTCATATCGCCTTGCGTTTCTATTGCTTTTTTTTCCATGCCATTTAAAGACGAAGCAATTTTATTTGCTGTTGAATAAACGTTGTCCAAATGCTGGTAATTGCCACCGGTTTGTTGTGCAATCTGCATCAGCTCGGTTTCATTTAATTTGCTGATAACCGTTTGACCGTTTGCATCTGTTTTGTACGTACTTGCGCCGGGCTCCATAATCGGCGCACCATCAACACTGCCAACACCAACTGTATATACGATAACGCCATCATCAGATAATTGCTGCAACACATCTGTTGAATGCGGATCGTGATCTTCGCCATCAGAAATCAATACAATGGCTTTGTATTTTTTTTCTTTTGTATCCAAAGAGTTTTCGCATAACTGCAACGCATTACCTACAACAGTTCCCTGCATGGGAACCGCATCTGGCGAAGCGTTAGATACATATAATTTCGCTACGCTAAAATCTGAAGTAAGCGGCATTTGTAAAAAAGCTCTTCCGGCAAATAATACAAGGCCAACGCGGTTGTTATTCATTCCATCTATCAGCGCGTTTACAAATTGTTTTGCGGCATCTAACCTTGAAGGTTTTGTATCTTCTGCCCACATGCTTTTGCTTACATCCAATGCAACCATCACATCAATCCCGGCCTTCTTTTCTTTTTCTCCGGCGATGGGTTTTCTTAAATTGGCCGCCGCAAAAATTAACAGCAGAATGCAAGAAGCGATAAGTATGAATTTTAGTTTGAACCGTTGCGCAGAATAATTTTTTGTAAGCTGATTAATAAGCTTCTCATCACCCAACGCTTTTTTTACTTTTTTCTTCCACAGTAATACTGAAAAAAAAAGTAAAGCCAAAGGAATTACCAATAGCAAACCATATAAATATTCTGTATGTTCAAAAGATAACATGCGACTTGCTGCAAGCTACAAGCATTGCGCCAATTGAAAGAATTGAATAAAAATTTTATAGTTTGATTATAGATTAAAGGCTGAATAGAATTGTTGCAGTACAAGGGAGTGACACAACAAAAGCTTAATGCATATTCCTGGCTAAGTATATACTATTTTATGCCTTTAAAAAATCCATAGTGCGTAAGTATATTTTTTAAGATGGATAAGCGAATGTTTTGCATGTCCATATTGTGCGGGCCTTCGATTTGCAAAACGAAAAAATATGGATGTATATTTTCTTCTTCCCAGCCAATAATCCAGCCAATAGAAGTTCCATCTTCTTTATAAGCCCAGCCTGTTTTATAACTTAATTTATAATTGGAATTTTCTTCCTGTAGCATTACATTTTTCACCACTTCCTGTACACGTTTTTGAAAGGGCAACTGATCAAAATATAATTTTTTTACGAGGCCTAATTGTTCATCTGCTGTAATTTTAAAATTGTTATCGAGCCAGAAAGAATCAAGGTCGTTATGTATTTCCGGCTGCCCATACTTAGCAGCATAGCCAATACTATCCAGCCAATGCTGCATGGTATCTTTTCCAATTCTGCGGGCAACTTCCTGGTAATATGGAACGGCTGATAATTTGAAAGCCTGTTCCATTGTAAGGTTTTTATTCCAGTTGGTATCAGCGCGTACAACACCATCCCACGGAATAACCATTTTCTCATTGGTGATAACGCCGGTTTGCAAACCTATTAACGAGTTTACAATTTTAAATGTTGAAGCCGGCGAGTATGCGCTATCGGTATACCGGTGCAGGTTATAAATCTTAAATGATGCATGGCCGTTATCATACATTGCAAAAGTTCCGGTTACATGGTATTGATCAAAATATTGTTTCAGGCTATCATCTGAAGTAACATTATTTTTTGAGCAGGAAGAAAAAAAGAAGATAGAAAAAACTAAAAAATACAGCAATGAAAATTTGTGCCTGAACATTTTATTTTGTTTGATTAATTATTTAATTACACCTAATTCTTTTCCAATTTTTGTAAACGCTGCAACTGCTTTATCAATGTGATGCATTTCATGCGCAGCGCTTAACTGCACACGAATTCGTGCCTGGTCTTTTGGAACAACAGGATAAAAAAATCCAATTGCATAAATGCCTTCATCTAATAATTTGGCAGCAAAATTTTGTGCAACAACTGCATCATATAACATAATCGGAACAATTGGATGTTCGCCGGGTTTTATATCAAAACCTGCTGCTGCAATTTTTTCTCTGAAATATTTTGTGTTGCTTTCCAGTTTATCGCGCAATTCTGTAGTTTCAGTAAGCATATCAAACACAGCAATAGATGCACCTACAATTGAAGGCGCCAGTGTATTTGAAAAAAGATACGGGCGTGAACGCTGGCGCAGCATTTCAATAATTTCTTTTCTGCCGCTGGTAAAGCCACCATTCGCTCCGCCAAGCGCTTTTCCTAAAGTGCCGGTAATAATATCCACTTTCCCCATTACATTTTTATACTCATGTGTGCCGCGTCCTGTTTTGCCAATAAATCCTGTTGAGTGGCTGTCATCAATCATTACAATGGCATCATATTTTTCAGCCAGCTCGCAAATAACATCAAGCTGTGCAATGGTTCCATCCATACTAAAAGATCCATCTGTAACAATAATGCGGCTGCGCAAATGTGCAGCATCTAACAATTTTGCTTCAAGGTCTTCCATGTTATTATTCTGGTAACGGTAACGCTGCGCTTTGCATAAACGCACGCCATCAATTACAGACGCATGGTTTAATGCATCGCTTATAATGGCATCCTGTTCATTAAACAAAGGTTCAAACACGCCGCCGTTTGCATCAAAAGCCGCGCAGTATAAAATGGTATCTTCTGTTCCTAAAAAGGTGGCGATCTTTTGTTCAAGTTCTTTATGAATGTCCTGCGTTCCGCAAATAAAACGCACACTGCTCATACCATAACCATGTGTTTCAATTGCTTTGTGTGCAGCTTCTATAACTTTTGGATGCGATGATAAACCGAGATAATTATTCGCACAAAAATTTAAAACGGTTTTATCATTCACAACAATTTCGGCACCTTGCGGGCTTGTAATGATGCGCTCTTTTTTTAGTAAGCCAGATGTTTCTATTTCCTGCACTTCTGTATAAATACGCTTAACAAAATTTTCGTTCATGGCAGCTTTATTTTTATGCGCAAACCTAATACAATTAGAATATTATATACAGCCAATATAGAAATCAAGGTAGTATTGTTTTGAATTTTTTAACATGCAAAAAAATTGTGCAGGTAGTTTTACGATTATATTCGTAATCTAAAACTGCTATCATTCGCTACCTAAAAAACATATCGCTGCTTATTGCTTTAGTTTGTGTTGTTGCAACAATTGTTATTCTTGCTCAGCCTAAAACAAAAATAAAACCACAAACCCCTGCGCCTTCGGGCGGTTCTTCTTATAATAAAAAGATGCAGATAGAACAGGCAAAAAAGAATTCTATTCTTCGCAGATTTATTTCATATAACGATGTAAGAATCGGGTTATAAAAATTGCATTTTTATTTATTGCATTGCATTGTTTTATTTTGAAGACTTATGTCATCATTCAATAATCGTGTTACAAAGCTTTTCAATATTGAATATCCAATGGTGCAAGCCGGTATGGTTTGGACAAGCGGATGGAAACTTGCAAGTGCAGCAAGCAATGCGGGTATTTTAGGAATGATTGGAAGCGGCAGTATGTATCCTGATGTTTTAAAACTGCACATTAAAAAATGCAAGGCGGCAACTTCAAAACCTTTTGGTGTAAATATTCCTTTGCTATATCCCGATATTGAAAAACATATTCAAACAATAATTGATGAAGAAATAAAAATTGTTTTTACAAGTGCAGGCAATCCAAAAATATGGACATCAATTTTAAAGCAACATGGAATTACTGTTGTGCATGTTGTAAGCAGCAGTGTGTTTGCAAAGAAGGCGGAAGATGCAGGTTGTGATGCTGTAGTTGCAGAAGGTTTTGAAGCCGGCGGACATAACGGTCGCGAAGAAACAACCACAATGGTTTTGATACCTGCAGTAAAAGAAGCCGTAAAAATTCCGGTGCTTGCTGCAGGTGGTATTGCAACTGGAAAACAAATGTTGGCGGCTATGATTTTAGGTGCAGAAGGCGTGCAGATTGGAAGCCGTTTTGTTTGCAGTGATGAAGCTTCAAATCATTCTTCATTTAAACAAAAAATTGTAGAAAGTAAAGAAGGCGATACCATGCTGAGTATGAAAAAAGTTGTTCCTGTTCGAATGTTTAAGAATAAATTTTTTGAAGAGATAAAAGAAGCCGAAGCGCGTGGTGCAACCAAAGAAGAATTAGCAGCAATGTTAGGTCATGGCCGGGCAAAAAAAGGAATGTTGGAAGGTGATCTTGATGAAGGAGAATTAGAGATTGGAGAAGTGAGCGCTTTAATAAATGATATAAAACCTGCTGCTGAAATTGTGCATGAAATATGGAGTGATTTTAATGATGCAATGCAAGATCCATTCAATCAAAACAATAAAGAATTGCGTAATTGCATTCAATGAAAAAAATTTTTACCAATCTTACTTTCTGGGTGCTTGTTGCTATAACGGCTGGTGCATGGCTTGGGAAATTTTATCCTGGTACAGCAGTGAAAATGCAATTCTTTGCAAACGATTTTATTGCCATTATAAAAGTTTTTATTTACCCAATCATCTTTCTTACCATATCTCTTGGTATAAGCAATATGGGTGATTTGAAAAAAGCAGGTCGTGTTGGCGGCAAAGCCATTTTATATTTTGAAATTCTTACAACATTCGCTTTGCTGATAGGCATTCTTGTTTCACATGTAATAGAACCAGGAAAAGGTGTAAATATTTCTGAAATAAAAGGCGGCGATATTTCTGCTTATGTAAAGCAGGCTGAAGCATTTAGCTGGTGGAATTTCTTTAAAGAAAATTTTACGCTGCAGATATTAGCGCTTTCAATTTTGTTTGGTATCTGGTTAAGTAAATACAGCCAAAAACAACGCATCATTAAACCATTATCCATTGCATCAAAATATGTTTTCAAAGGCTTGCATATTGTAATGATTTTTGCGCCGCTTGGCGCTTTTGGCGGCATGGCTTATACAATCGGCAAGTTTGGTTTACATACATTATTGCCGCTTGGTAAACTGATGATCTGCGTGTATATCACCTGCATCTGTTTTATATTTATAGTGCTTGGTTTATTGTTGCGTTATTACAAAATAAGCATCTTTAAATTTCTAAAATATATACGTGAAGAATTGCTGATCGTTTTAGGCACTTCATCATCAGAAGCAGCGTTGCCATCATTAATAGAAAAATTGGAGCGCATGGGTTGTTCGCAATCTGTAACAGGTTTAGTTGTTCCTGCAGGTTATTCTTTTAATCTTGATGGAACAACAATTTATCTTTCTATGTCTGTACTTTTTTTAGCACAGATGTATAACATAGAATTATCCGTGCATCAAATTATAGTTATCATTGGTATATTGTTTATCACATCAAAAGGTGCAGCCGGTGTTACAGGCAGCGGTTTTATTGTGCTCGCATCAACCTTAACTGCAGTAAAAGTGATACCTGTTGAAGGGCTTGCTTTTTTATTAGGGGTTGACAGGTTTATGAGTGAAGCAAGAGCGCTTACAAATTTTATTGGCAATGGTGTGGCAACTATTTTTTTATCAAACAATGAAAAAGAATTTGACCGGAATAAAATGATTGCGGCGTTTGATAATGTAAAGAAATCAGAAGAAATCGGTTGAAATTATCAGGACTTTGTTTGATGTCATTTAATATTCATCTTTCAATTTTTATTTCTTTCACTTTGGATTTTTCATTGATTAAACTGATTGCTTATTTCTAAAATAAAAATGATTGACTTTGATAGAGAATTTTGAAAATTTATTTTTATGAATAATTATGTTTTGTTAGCCGGATTTTTAATTACCGGCTTGTTTTCATCCTGCCATCAGAAGGCAAAGGAAGTTGTAATCAGGAACGGTTTAAGGGTGCCCGATCATATCATAATTGTAATAGAAGAAAATCATGGTTATGATCAATTGATTGGTTCTGCCACTGCACCTTATATAAATAAATTAGCCGCTGAAGGTGCTGTGTTTACTGACTCACATGGCGTAGCGCATCCAAGCCAGCCTAATTATTTAGCACTTTATTCCGGAAGTACAATGGGCATTCCGGGCGATCAATGCCTGAAGGATACAACAACGCCTTTTACTACGCCCAATCTTGGTGCGGCATTAATTGAAAAAGGATATTCTTTTAAAGGCTTTGCTCAAACGATGCCTTCTGCAGGTTTTCTTGAATGCACTTATTTAAAAAGTGATTTGACAGACGCACCACTTTATGCAAGAAAACATTGCCCCTGGGTGAACTGGCAAGGCGATTCAATAAATAATATACCTGCTTCATTAAATGAGCCGATGACAGCGTTTCCTAAAGATTTTAATAAGTTGCCTACTGTAGCATTTGTTATTCCGGATATGGATTATGACATGCATAATATCGGCGATCCCGGTGATTCGGCGGCTATCAGCCGTGGCGATAAATGGCTTAAAGAAAACTTAGGCGATTACATTAAATGGGCAAAAGAAAACAACAGTTTATTGATTCTTACTTTTGATGAAGATCAGTTTACGCCCAATAATCATATCCTCACCATTTTTGCCGGAGCTAATATTGAACCCGGTAAATATTCCGAAAAAATTAGTCATTACAACGTGTTGAATACGTTGCAGGCAATGTATGGTTTAAATATAACTGATACCACAAAAGATTTTGTAATCAGAGATATTTGGAAATAATTTAAGGCACCAACAAGATTTATTTTTCAGGCTGATTATCCGAATTCAAACCTCTGCCGGTTTTCTGTTGTAACTCTTCAATTTTTTTTGATGCTGCAGCTTTTGATAAGTTTTCATCAAAATCTTCTTTTGCTTCATCAGACAGCGTTTTTAAATAAGATTTTTGTGCGCCCGTCATCGGCTCGGCACCAGTTATCCATTCGTCGGGATCTTTCTCTGCGTTGGATCCATTGGTAGTAATAATCTGTTCGGGCTGATTAATGTGTTGTTCTACTTTTTCAGTGTTTTCATTTTTATCGTTTGGCATAAAGAAAGATTTGTATTACTGATACAAAAAGCAAACCAATTCATGAAATGCGCCATGTTTAATGCAGATAAAAAAAGTTCAGCAACATAATTAGTTGCTAAACTTTTTAAAGTTAAAAAATAAAGTTTTTTAATATCAAATATTTAAACTCCAGCCGTCACGATAGGTACGTTTTACAAATTGATTGGCATCATCAAAA
>JBDUEO010000147.1:0-7553 GCA_040002335.1 Parafilimonas sp.
CAAAAACGCCGGAAGAAATTGCAGATTATAAAGATCTTTTAAGTAAAGATCTGGTAGCGCCCACACAGATGGAGGTGTTTATTGCAAATGCCGATGGCAGCGATCAAAAACAAATAACAAATCTTGGGCAAGCCAATTGGGCACCCAATTTTACGCCTGATGGAAAGCATATTATTTTTTGCAGCAATTATGAATATGCACATGGTTTTCCGTTCAACATGTATGTTATAAATGTAGATGGAAGCGGGCTTGAAAAAATTACACATAGCAATGGCTTCGATGCATTTCCTATGTTTAGTTATGATGGAAAAAAATTAATGTTTTCCTCAAACCGGAATGGCGGCGGCGGCTACGATATTAATTTATTTATGGCAGATTGGGTTGAGTAAAAAGAGCAAAGCCGCAGAAACGAAACGTGAGAAATTCTTTTTCGCACTTCACCTTTCACAGCGCACTTTGCTTACAATGCTTATTTTTGGCAAAATTAAACATCCAATATGTACAATTTTTTGTTAGGCGTTCATAATTTATTACGCTGGGTAATATTGTTCCTTCTTCTTGTAAATCTTATCCGCCATTTTGCAGCTATTAACCGCCCATTTGTAAGTATTGATAAAAAACTTGGTTTATGGCTGATGATTTGTGCGCATATACAATTGCTCACAGGTTTATATCAATGGTTTACCGGTGCGTATGGAATGCAGACCATCAATAATAATGGTATGGCGCAGGTAATGCAAAACAGTACGGAGCGCTTTTATGCAGTAGAACATACGGTAAGTATGATTATAGCGATTATATTAATCACCATTGCCAGAGGTATTTATCGCAAACAACTTACTGATGCTAAAAAACATCGTCGCTGCATCCTGTTATATATCATCGCACTTTTAATAATTCTTGCCATGATACCATGGCCGGGCATGGATTCGATTGGCAGAAGTTTAATTCCACACTTTAGTTAGAAGCCTAATTTCGTTTTTTATGTTATAAATTCTTACGCTCTTAATTCTGGGTTAATAGCCTTTAAAAAAAATTTGCTGCAATGTTTATATGATAGACGTATATACTTTGGCAATGGTTTTTTTGAACTGAAGCATAACTATACAGTTTTTAATTTATGATTTAAACAAGTCATGCATGAAAACTTTAATTATATTTTGATAGATTATTTTTTAGCAGCATATTTGTCACAAGAAAAAGTTACCGATAGAATGAATTCTGTTTTGCCTGATGCTTATATAAGCTCTATTATTCCTGCAACAAACAAGCCCGTAAAATTTTCTGTTTTTGCAAAAGGCTTACCCCTATCGAATATTTACTACCTAATTTCTACCCGTATTGAATTAATGAATTGTTCTGAAAGGATAACAAATACTTATCAGAACTAATTTGATGCGTAGTTATTGTTAACGGCAAAAGAAAACTGATTCCTGCGTGAGTGAGATAGGCGAAGCCGTATTTAAACTTGCGCAATTAAAGTAAAATCATAACTAAATTCAACATGTTGGCTACGAAATAATTCATAAGCTTAGTTTTACATTTAATAATTAAGTAATTTAACTACATCAACTTCAGAGATTAACTAAAAAAGCGTGAAAAAAAAATATTCATTTTATCTATTAATCGTTTTGGCCGGTTTTTTAAACTCCTGCACCACTCCTAAGAACATAACTTATTTTCAGGATCTGACCGATACCTCAAAAATATATACACAGATAATCAAGGGAACATATGAGGTACAGATTCAGCCCGATGATATACTGGAAATTATTGTAAACAGTATAAATGCAGACGCAGCCGCCCCGTTTAACCTGGGTAATACTAATTTTGCAAGTGCACCCTCTATTCTATCGGTTACTACAAGTATTCCCACAATAAAATCAAATCCTCTTAGTACTGGATCTAATGCCACCGGCTCTGGCTATTTAGTAAGCAAAGATGGCTATATAGACATTCCTATTTTAGGCAGTATCCAGGCGAAAGGGTTAACGATTACTCAATTAAAGGATACACTTAGCTATAGGTTGGATAAATATTTACAAGATCCAATTATTAATGTCAGGTTACTAAATTATAAAGTCACTGTATTAGGTGAAGTAAAGCAGCCCGCAACATACACTATACCAAGCGAAAGATTAACTGTTGTTGACGCAATAGGCATGGCAGGAGACTTAACTATTTATGGTAAGCGTGAAAATGTTTTATTGATAAGAGAAGAAAATGGCGAAAGAAAGTTTGTAAGATTAAATCTTAACTCCTCTAACATTTTTGAATCGCCTTATTACTATCTTAAGCAAAACGATATAATATACGTGGAGCCAAATAAATCTAAAATTGAATCAACTGATATAACCCGTTTAAAAAATATTTCGATCATTACTTCGGCTCTAACGTTGGCAGTTGTAATTGTATCCAGGTTTATAAAATAATATTGATGGAAAACTTGCAACAAAATACTCAGCAAACATCTTTTGCAGAAGAAAGCAATGGGCTTGAATTAAAAAAGATCATATATAAGTTTTTGCAAAATTGGAAATGGTTTGCCCTTTCGGTTTTTATCTGTTTATTACTCTCATTTGTATACCTGCGTTATGCAACACCGGTATATAATATAACTTCCGAAATTTTAATTAAAGATGACGCGGGATCCGGGGGGGGAGATCAGCAAGATTTATTAAGTCAGTTAGATATATTTAATACGCAAAACAATGTTAATGACGAAAAAGCTATTTTACAAACCTATTATCTTCTGAGAAAAGTAGTAGACGAGATGCAATTGAATGTAAGCTACTTTACGGTTGGAAATATTAAATCTAACGAATTATATAAAAAGTGCCCTTTCAGAATTAAATTATTATACATAAAAGATAGTGTTCCCACGCAATATCTTGATTTAAACTTTCCTAATAGCTCTTCATTTTCAATTCAAAGTGACAGTATCAACCAAACCTTTCGTTTATATGATACTGTAAAAATATCCAGTATGGCATTTGTTTTAGAGCCAACTGCAACAATACCCAACAAAGACGAAAAATATCAAGTTGTTATTAACACTGCTAACACTACAACTGAACAATATTTAAAGAATATAAGTTTTGATATTAGTGATAAGCTTGCAGACGTTATCGATATCACGCTTCAAGAGCCGGTACCTGCAAAAGGAGAAGATATATTAAATAAGGTGTACGAAGTGTACACTAAAATGAATGAAGATGACAAAAATAAAACCGCAGATAGTACAATCAGTTTTATTGATGAACGGCTCGCTGTGGTTTCAAGAGAATTGTCCGGTGTTGAAAATGACATAGAAAATTTTAAGGTTAAAAATCAGTTATCAACTGATATGACGGCTCAGGCAACCTTAGTTTTAACCGGTGCCAGCGATGTACAAAAACAAATAGTGCAGCAGGATGTTCAGATAGATGTGTTACAATCTATAGAAGATCATTTGAAAAGTAATGAACCACATTTGGTTCCCAACGCTGCTTCAATTGCAGACCCCACTTATATTTCCACAGTACAGGTGTATAATACGCTGGTGTTGGAAAGAGACAGGCAATTACAAACTACTAAACCCGATAATCCATTAATTAAAAATTTAAATAGCCAAATAGATGCTGTAAAAAAGAATTTGATTATTTCTCTGGAAAACATAAAAAGAGAGCTGCAGATTGCAAAAAATCAATTAGTAAATAAAAATGATCAGCTTTTAGACCAAATAAAAACCGGACCTGAAAAAGAACGTGTATTTTTAGATATTTCGCGTCAGCAAGATGTAAAACAACAATTGTATTTATATTTATTACAAAAGAGAGAAGAAACTGCTATTTCGAAATCCGGCACACAAGCCAACTCAAGATTAATTGAACCAGGTAAAAGTGATCCGCTGCCTTTTAAACCACAAAAATCTATATTTTATTTAGCAGCTCTTTTTTTAGGCATTCTTATACCAAGTGGTACTATTTACTTAAAAGATATATTAAACAATACCATAACTGATAATAGTGATATTACAAAATTAACAAGCGTGCCAATACTGGGTGAAATTGGTCACAATGAGTCAGGCAAAACTATAGTTGCAGAACAAAATTCACGTACGGCTTTGGCCGAGCAATTCAGGGCATTACGTACAAACCTGCAATTTTTATTAAAAGGTAAGGAACATAGCGTTGTAATGATAACTTCAAGCACAAGTGGTGAGGGCAAATCTTTTTTAACTCTTAACCTTGGCTCGGCACTTGCTATCTCCGACAAAAAAGTTGTGGTGTTAGAACTGGATTTAAGAAAACCAAAAATTTCTAAAGCACTCGGTATTCCAAACGAAAATGGGTTTACTGATTACCTGATTTCGAAATGTAAAAAAGAAGAAATTATCAGGCAAACTACTATACACCCAAATTTGTTTTTAATAAGTTCAGGTACTATTCCACCTAACCCTGCAGAATTATTATTAGGTAAAGAAGTAGATGAACTTTTTGAATGGCTAAAAGCAAAGTTTGATTATATAATTGTAGATACCCCACCTATTGGGGTTGTAATTGATGCTGTACTGATTGGAAGGCTTACAGATGCTTCGGTTTACATAGTTAGACAAAACTATACACTGAAACAGCAACTACAGTTAGTAAATGATTCTAAACAAAATGAAAAATTACCAAATCTATCTATCGTTATTAATGATGTTCACTTAAATAAGCGTTACGGTTACGGATATAGTTATGGTTATGGCTATGGGTATGGGAATAATTCAGACTATTATTCTGACGGTAAAAAAAGAAAGCGTAATGTTTTCAGAAAGAAAAATAAAATATAGCCGCTTCGAAATACTCAAATTATTACGGCATCAAATATTTTATTTATTAAATTCTTTTGCATGCACATTTTTATTACAAGCGAATCAGGAACCCGGTTATACGAAACCTTTTATTTAAAATCATTAACTGCATTGATGTCAAAAATTAAAACATAATGGTTAAACAAAAAAGAATAGCAGTAATAGGTTTAGGTTATGTTGGCCTTCCACTGGCAGTGGAATTTGCTAAACATTTTCCTGTGATAGGTTTTGATATAAACACCAATCGAATTGAATCATTAAAAGCTGGTATCGACAATACAAATGAAATTGATACAAACACTTTAAAAAAACTACTTCATAATTATTCAAAAGAAAAACACAACGGACTTTATTTATCATCCGCAACTGAAGATTTTAAAGCAGCTAACACATTTATTATAACTGTTCCTACACCAATAGATAAATATAATTCGCCTGATCTCTATCCGTTGCTAAAAGCCTCTGAAAGCGTAGGAAAGGTTTTGAAGCAAAACGATATTGTGATATACGAATCTACTGTTTATCCTGGCTGCACAGAAGAGGAGTGTGTGCCGGTTCTTGAAAAAACTTCCGGATTAGAATTTAATAAAGATTTTTTTGTTGGCTACTCGCCTGAACGTATAAATCCCGGTGATAAAATAAATACACTGGTTAATATTAAAAAAGTAACTTCTGGTTCTACGCCCGAAATTGCAGACGAAGTTGATGCTTTATATAAAACGATTGTTGAAGCAGGTACGCATAAAGCTCCAAGTATAAAAGTTGCTGAAGCATCAAAGGCCATTGAGAATGCACAACGAGATGTAAACATTTCGTTTATGAATGAACTCTCGTTAATTTTTGACAGAATAGGTATTGACACAAATGATGTACTGGAAGCCGCGGGTACTAAATGGAATTTCTTAAAATTCAAACCAGGCTTGGTTGGCGGTCATTGTATAAGCGTTGATCCCTACTATTTAGCATATAAAGCAATATCGCTTGGATATCATCCACAGGTAATTTTATCGGGCAGACGCGTAAACGATTTTATGGGTCAGTTTGTTGCCAATAAAATTATAAAACTTATGATAGAAAAAGGTCATAAGATTAAAGCTGCTCACGTTTTAATTTTGGGTATAACATTCAAAGAAAATTGCCCGGATATAAGAAATAGTAAGGTAATTGATATTTATCATGAGTTGGAACAATTTGGATTGGATGTAGATATTTATGATCCATGGGCAAATGCTCAGCAGGTAAAACATGAATTTCAGGTCAATATACTTTCAAAAATAAGCCCATTAAAAGATTATGCAGCTATTGTAGTTGCTGTTGCGCACAACGAATTTCTAAGCTT
Source organism: Parafilimonas sp. (assembly GCA_040002335.1). Classification (GTDB taxonomy): domain Bacteria; phylum Bacteroidota; class Bacteroidia; order Chitinophagales; family Chitinophagaceae; genus Parafilimonas. Next base: position 6,177 of record JBDUEO010000147.1, read on the forward strand.
CGATTTTAAAAAGTATAAAGAGAATAATACTGTAATTTTTGATGCCAAAGCATGTTTAGATAGAAACATTGTTGATGCAAGATTATAGTAACCTCAGATCAGATTATTAGTGATACTAGAAAAGCCTATCATATTTCTTGGAGTTAGCCGTTCCGGCACTACAATTATATCTGAAATAATTTTTCAACACCAGGCATTAGCTTGGCCATCAAACTACCAAACACGGTATCCTGACAAAGTATGGGTAAATAAAATAAGACCTTTACTTGATAATAATGCATGGAGCTTAAGAGGACAAAAACCGCAATTAAATAAAATTCCAATTTATAACAGGTATGCATTTAAGCCTGCAGAAGCCTATTCATTTTGGAATTATATTTCGCACCTTCCGGTAAAGTTTTCGCATAATTTTTTGTTGCACCAACGTGCTGATTCTAATGATAAACAACGAATCAGAAAGATTTTTGAAAAACTGGTTAAATATCAGAAACGTAAAAGGCTGGCTTTCAAAATTACCGGACCAGGCAGGGTAAGTTATTTGCATAGCATTTTTCCCGACGCAATTTTTATTGAAATAACCCGTGATCCATGGGCTAATATTCGTTCGCTGTTAAAAGTTCCATTTTGGAAGAGCAGGGGAATGCATCAAATATGGTGGCAGGGAGCTTACACTGAAAATGAAGAGAAGATAGCGCAGAGCTTGAAAAACAGGCCAGCTTTAATAACCGCCATGCAATATTGTAAAATAAGACAGACAACAGCAGAAGAAGCCACGATGAACAAAGTTGAACTTCATTCTTTTGCATATGATGATTTTATAAAAAACCCTAAACAAGTGCTATCCCAAATACTTGAAGTAGCCGGGTTACAAAATTGCAGCTCCATTGATAAGTATTTAGACATGAATAAAATTTATAACAGGAATGAAAATTCTTCCGAGTTCTTTACTTCAGAAGATCAATCAGCGATACAGGAAATGTTGAAGGATTATTTATAGATATATTGCTTTTAACACTCATTAATGCAACAATCAACAAAACGAATACAATGTTTACATGCCTGAAGACAGAATTCCAAACGCTTTTTTAGTAGGCGTGCAAAAAGCAGCCACAACAACTTTGCATGATTGGCTTATTCAACATCCTGAAATTTATGGTTTAAACGAATTTAAAGATGTTGATTTTTTTGCAGATCCGGAACGTTCAAAAAATTCAAAAGAACTTCTTCAAAAAGCATTTAAAAATCATAATAACGAACCTGTTATTTTGCAGAGTTTCGTAAATTATTTGTTATATGAAAATGCTTTATCAGAAATGTATAAGCTTTGCCCGAACGCACGTTTAATTGTAATACTCAGAAACCCGGTTGACAGAGCTT
>JBDUEO010000148.1:0-7541 GCA_040002335.1 Parafilimonas sp.
AATATGGTTCTTTCCTGAATGATTATTTGTACAACATTATGGTGTTGCCGCCGCAGCCGGATTCAGTTGCGCAAAAAATAAAAATGTTTTTACATGATTATCGTTTTGTGTACGATACAACGGAGAAAAGTTTCAGCAACTTTGATGATGAATTCAAACAAATAAAAAATGGTTTGCAATATGTAAAATATTACTTTCCCAATTATACACTACCTGCAAACATTATAACTTTTGTTGGCCCGGTTGAAGGTTATGCAAATGTGCTTACGCAAAGCGGGCTTGCGGTTGGTTTGCAATTATATCTTGGTCATAATTTTTCTGTTTATAGTTCTGAATTTATAACGGAAGTATATCCTAATTACCAGCAACGCCGTTTTGAGCCGGCTTATATTCCGGTGAATTGCATGAAGAATATTATCACAGATATTTATCCTGAAAAAAATGGCAGCGATCCTTTGGTATATCAAATGATTGATGCAGGAAAACGTTTGTATTTACTCGATCATTTTTTGCCGCAACTTGCCGATAGTTTAAAAACAGGTTATACTCAAAAACAATTAACCGGCTGTTATAGTAACGAGGCAAACATTTGGAATTATTTTGTACAAAATAATTTGCTTTTTATAACTGACCCGATTCAAATAAGAGATTATATGCAGGATGGCCCGAAAACAGAAGCTTTTGGTGATGATTCACCAGGGTTTATTGGCCAGTTTATTGGCTGGAAAATTGTACAAAAATGGATGGAAGCACACGAAAATATAACGTTGCCGCAGTTGATAAATACACCAGAGAAACAGATTTATGATGAAGCAAAATACAAACCGAGATAAGACCTCATCCCAACCCTTGTCCACAAGTGGAGAAGGGCAAAGCCAAAAATTATAATAATTAACGAATATCTAATAAAAAATAACTTTTCAAATTCCCTATCTTGCAGCACTTTTAATTTATTATACCAATGGCTGAGATTAAAAAACAATCACCACAACACAAACAAACTCCTGCTGCAAACTCAACTCCCGCTGCAAAAAAAATGGTTACTGATCCCCCGGAATTGTTTAATAAAGACAATTACAAATGGATGATTATTGGCGCTGTAATTGTGATTTTAGGAATGGTATTAATGAGTGGCGGCAAAAGCCAGGATCCTAATACATTCGATCCGAAAGTTGTGTACAGCACAACACGTATAACCATTGCACCCATGTTAATTATCGGTGGATTACTGGTTGAATTATTTGCGATTTTACGCAAACCCAAACCAGAACCAAATGCATAAATATGGCGTTATGATCAACGCTTTTTTTATTAATTAATTTACCAAAACAAGCATGACTACCATCCAGGCTATTATACTCGGGATTATTGAAGGCATCACAGAATTTTTGCCTGTATCATCAACCGGCCACATGATTATTGCAAGCTCAATAATGGGCATTGCTTCAGATGAATTTGTGAAGTTCTTTGAAGTAGCCATTCAGTTAGGCGCAATTGTTTCAGTTATTATTTTATATTGGAAAAGATTTTTTCCGTTAAACCGGTGGAACTTTTATTTTAAATTAATTGTTGCCGTAATTCCGGCGTTGATACTCGGCTTTTTATTTGGCGATAAGATTGATGAATTATTACAAAGCCCGACAACTGTTGCGGTAAGTTTGTTAATTGGTGGTATTATATTGTTGTTTGTTGATAATATTTTTAATCGCCCCACAATTGATAATGAAGAAGGAATAACGTATAAAAAAGGTTTTATAATTGGTATATGGCAATGCCTCGCCATGATTCCCGGAACAAGCCGCAGCGCTGCCAGTATTGTTGGCGGCATGCAGCAAAAACTTACACGCCGTTTAGCTGCAGAGTTTTCTTTTTTTCTTGCCATACCAACTATGGCCGCGGCAACAGGTTTTAAATTACTTCAAACATACAAAGCCAACCCTGCAATTATTACAGACCCAACAAATTTAAAATTGCTGATCATAGGTTCTTTTGTTGCATTTGTTGTGGCTATGCTGGCGATTAAATTATTTATTTCTTACCTGCAAAAACATGGCTTTAAAATGTTTGGTATCTACCGTATTATTGTAGGCTGTATTTTATTAATACTTATCTGGAAAGGAATGTTATAATTAGCATTGCTTCTTACACTTCTCTCTTATAATTTCTTTGTGCCGGCGCAAATGAATTGTATAATTTTGAATGAATACAATTGGAAGCGAAATGAATAAAACGGCATCAACATTTATAGCAAAAAGCACTATCAAAGCGGCTAATCTTGATCACCGCCGCAAAATAAATTTTAACATTAATAAATACAATGCTGCTGTGCCGCAAGCCAAGTTGCAATTTGATGATTTAATGCATGTGCGTGAGCAGGCCAAGAACATTAAATGGAACGCAATTGAACATCTTGATGTGATGCTGGAGCAGTTTGAAAAAAATATTACAGCACGTGGCGCAAAAGTTATTTGGGCTGAAACTGCCGAAGAAGCGCTAACTGAAATTGGAAAGATCTGCAAAGAAAAAAATTGCAAAACGCTGGTGAAGAGTAAAAGCATGGTGACTGAAGAAATTCACTTAAATAAATTTTTGGAGCAACACGGCATTGAAAGTATTGAAACGGATTTAGGCGAATACATTCAGCAATTAGATAACGAAGCGCCTTATCATATTGTAACGCCGGCCATGCACAAAAGCAAAGAAGATGTTGCCAAACTGTTTGCTGAAAAATTAGGAACACCGGAGAACTTATCTCCGCAACAACTCACGTTGGTTGCAAGAGAAAAACTGCGTACAAAATATACAGAAGCAGAAATTGGTGTAACTGGTGCTAATTTTTTAATTGCCGAAACTGGTTCCATTTCAATCACAGAAAATGAAGGCAACGCAAGATTAAGTTCTGCGTTTCCTAAAACACATATCGTAGTTGCGGGCATAGAAAAAATGCTTCCTTCATTAACTGATCTAAGTTTGTTTTTGCCATTGCTTGCAACCTTTGGAACAGGTCAGAAATTGACAGTTTACAACACCATCATTTCAGGCCCAAAACAAAAAAATGAAACAGACGGACCTGAAGAAATGTATGTGATCTTGTTAGATAATGGCAGAACCAATTTACTTGCGAATCCTAAAATGCGTGAAGCACTGTATTGTATTCGTTGCGGTGCCTGTTTAAATGCTTGTCCTGTGTATAAAAATATTGGCGGCCATAGTTATGATACAACTTATAGCGGGCCAATCGGCAGCGTTATTACACCGCATTTAAAAAACTTAAAAGCATATAAACATTTAAGTTATGCATCATCATTGTGTGGTAATTGTACGGAGGTTTGTCCGGTTAGAATTAACCTGCACGAATTATTATTAGAGAACCGTTACGAAGCAGTTGCTGAAGGCGACAGTTCTGTTGCAGAACGCGTTGCCTGGAAGATGTGGAAATTATCAAGCATGAAACGAAGCATGATGAATATAGGAAATGGAAAACTCAAAAATAAAGTGGTGAACTCCATGTTTAAAGGTTGGACGAAACACAGAGCCGATCTGCATTTCAGCGAGAAAACATTTAATGAAATGTGGAAGGAAAATGAGGTGAAAAAAAGGAATTAGGAATTTGTAAGTAGGAAATTAGCTGTTCCTTTTCAAAGAACAAAATTGTAAATTTGATAAAAGTGTTTTATGAAAATAGTTGAAGCAGGTAAAAAGTTTAAAAATGATGAAGAATATTTTCTTTATGAAGAAGGCAGCGAATTAAAACACGAATTAATTAATGGAAACTTATATGAAATGAGCGGTTCATCAAAATATCATAATGCATTGGAAAGGTACATAGCAAATTTCATTGAAAAATTGCTAAGTAAAAATGAATTTGAAGTTTACATAGAAGGCTTTAAAGTAAAAACGTCCAACAATAATTTTTTCTATCCTGATGTAATTGTTTGTGCTAATAACGCGGAAAAATATTTTACCACCGAGCCCATTTTACTTGTTGAAGTCTTATCTGAAGCAACACGCAAATACGATTTAACGGATAAGTTTATCCAATACCAAAAAATTGCTTCTTTAAAATATTATTTATGTGTAGAACCTGAACAGCAGGTTGTGTTTTTTTATTTCAAAAATGACAATGGAGAATGGCTTGCTGAAACTTTTACAAAAGATGAAAGCATTATTGATTTACCAGCACTCAATATTTCTTTTTCTGTGAAAGATATTTACAATAAATAAACAAGTTTTCAATATCAATCACTAACTGTGAACTTTCGACCGCCGACTATTAACTTCTTTGAATTACTCCACCGCCAATTACATCATTGCCTTCATAAAACACAGCGCTTTGGCCAGGCGCAATGCTCTTTACATTTTCGTAAAATTTCACACGAATATTATTGCCTTCAGTATGTAAAATACTTAACGCGCCTTTATCTTTATAACGGATTTTTGTAAGCACTTCCATTCCATCTTCAACGCTATCATATTTCTGCCAGTTCATTTTAGCAACAAGCATTTCGCTATGTTTCAAATCTTCTTCATCACCTAACACAACAGTATTTGTTGAAGGTTCAATTGCTGTAACATAAACCGGTTTGCCCAATGCAATATCCAAGCCTTTGCGCTGACCGATTGTATAAAATGGATAACCTTTATGTTCACCTAATTTTAACCCATGCTTATCAACAAACCAGCCACCGCTAACTTGTTCTTCCAAACCTTCAACACGATGTTTTAAGAAGCCACGATAATCATTATCCGGAACAAAACAAATTTCATAACTCTCACTTTTCTTCGCCAGTTCAGGATAACCAAAATCCAAAGCCATTTGGCGAATTTCTGTTTTATGATAATTACCTAATGGCAAAATAGTGCGGCTCAACAAATCCTGTTGCAAACCCCATAACACATAGCTCTGATCTTTCGTTCCATCCAAACCTTTGCTTAAAAAATATCTCCCGTTTGTATGTTGATGAATATTTGCATAATGACCGGTTGCAATAAAATCGCAGTTCATTGCATCAGCACGTTTTAATAAAGCACGCCATTTAATATGCGTGTTGCACATCACACAAGGGTTCGGTGTTCTGCCCGCAATATATTCTTCCACAAAATTGTCAATTACAAAATCGCCAAACTCTTCGCGTATATCCAAAATAAAATGCGGAAACCCATGCTCCACTGCCGCCGCACGTGCATCATTAAAACTATCCAGGTTACAACAACCCGTTTCTTTACCACTGCTGCCGCTGCTCGCATAATCCCACGTCTTCATGGTAATGCCCACCACTTCATAACCTTCATTATGCAACATCAGCGCCGTAACGGTACTATCAATACCGCCGCTCATTGCCACTAAAACTTTTCCTTTTTTACTCATGATAACCTCAAATCAAGCTGCAAATATACAATGCTTCAAAAAGACCTAACAGGTTTCTAAAACCTGTTAGGTCTGGAACGCAAATTTTAATAATTATTTGGGCAGCATCATCTTTGGATTTCTATTGAGCTTCCGCCCGCTTTACGCTGCAAGTCCTCGTTCCGCTTCGCTGTACTGTGGGCATTCCGCTGCAATCGGGGCTGTGGGTTGTACGGTGGAAATTATATTAAGCTTACCAATGTAAAAGATTTAGAGGTCGGAAGTTGTTTTTAGCGGAAGTTGTTATTGAAAAAACAAGTTGTCTTATATTTGATAGTATATGTCAAAGTGAAACAACAATTAAAACCTATTATATGGATAATCCAAATTTAATTTATCATATTCCTGAAACAGAAATTACAGATTTAGCTTCTTTTTTTGATGCAGTGAAAACAAGAATAGTTGAAGATGAAAAAAAAGTTAACCATACAATTTTATTACGAGGATTAGAACGAGGCATTTGCATAGAACTTGTGCATCCAGACTTTGACGAAAAACCAAATAATACTTTGACAGTTCATATTTCATACGAGGGTGTTGAACCTAGATTTTATTAATTAATAACATACTATTTTAACTATGGGCTTTCTCAATTTTTTTGAAAAAAGAAGAAGAGATTTAGATACTTATTTGCCATTGATACAATCCCAAATTCTAAATATAAATGAGTTCCAAAACTTCAAAATCTCAAATAACGATTATCAAAATGAACTATATGAATTTAAAAAATTTATAACAATCCTTATAGCAGGATGTTTATATTCTTTTAAAGTCAAGCAACATTTGAACATTAAAAATTTCCAAATAAGAGATTCAATTTATCAAAAGATTTTCAAAACAGTAAGTAAACAAGCAATATCTTTTTATAAAAACTTTGTTCAAAATGATAAATTAATAATCGGCTTATTTAATAATGAAATATATAAAAATCATAATGGTGTTATTGCAGATATAATGGGAAAATTTGGAAAGTATTCCAATGAAATTGAAGAAAGCTTCAAAACTAATAAATCACATTGGGGTGAGGAGTACGAGACAAAAGAATATGATGAAGAATATCAATGTTATTATTCATTAACCGGACGAATTTATTTTGAATTCATAAGGCTTTTATTTTTATCAACCATTGAAAAAACTGAAAACAATAAATTAAAAATAGAAGAAGCAGATATTTGGTTAACTGAATATTATGACCAATTTGATGACATAACATCTTCCTTTGTTAAATCTCTCGCAGAAATTACTAACGGTATAAAAGTAGAATCAGAAATGCTAAGTAATTGAAATGAATAAAAATCAATTAATATTATTTTCGCCAGAAGATTTAATAATAATTTTTCTTGGTTTGTACAATCAAGAATATGGAAATAAAAAGGGGGTTGGAATAGTAACTAAAATTCAATCATCCAAAAGAATAAGAGACTTTATAATAAAACTAAGGACTGAAAAATTAAGCCCTGGCTATGATGGTTTCATTACTATAGTTAATTCTTTACCTTACTTTTTTTTCTCAAAAGGTGAAACTTTAGGTTATGGAGCTTTATTTGCAATACGACAATGGATAGAACAATCATACAAAGATGAATTCAAACTAGATTATTTTACACTTAATAAAATAGTGGTTGAAACCATTTTTAGAGCTGAGAAAACAACGATTAATATATCCGGAAACCTAACTTTTTTTGACAAGTATTTCGACCATTTAGAAAAAGTTTTAGAAAACTCAATTAATAATGTTGAACAACAGAGTTTTGAACATGATGGCGATTAAGCCAAAACAGTATGCCAATATTAACTTTCAGGTTTTGTTCTTGCAGCTATCTACATCAGATGCCCAATCAAGTTGGGCAAGACGGCCACAAGCGTTTGGTTTACACTTGCATTCAAACGTTTAAGGAACAATCAACCACTTCGCATTAATCATCAACGCTCAACAGCCGAAGAAACAACACTACAAAAGCTTAATCAAGGCAAATGGACAAATGTGCTGTATATCATTTGTCCTTGATTTTTTTGGTACTTTTTGCATCAAGGCAAAAAGCACATACAAAAACATAACTTTATATTTCAATAAACAAAAAATGGCTGACTCAATCTATCATATCAAAATAAAAAAAGAATATGCATCTGCTAT
>JBDUEO010000149.1:0-7538 GCA_040002335.1 Parafilimonas sp.
CAAAATTGCAAGTAAAACAATACCAACTATCGTATTCTTATCTTTCATGTTTCAATTATATATTTTCAATAGCCGCATGTAATGGAAACTCCATTTCATACTAAAAAATGAGCGCAAAGGTAACAGATTGAAGAATTGTAAATTTTTGAAATTTGAGAATGGGTTCCTAATTAAATTTTAACCTTAAAAATCTTTTATTTATGCTTATTTCATAAGCATTTATTTTATTTCAGGGTTTCCGGCAATAGTATTTCATGGCATCGTTGCTTGCGTCGCAACACTTGTGCTGAATATCATTTTGCAGCAATAACACTTATCTGTAATATGGATGTATCATCCAATAAACTACCGGCCCGGAAACAGCTACGTAAAACCAAAGCGGCCATGTAATGCGTGCTAACTTTTTATGCTTTGGATATTCCGCAATTAGCGCACGATAAGCTGTAAACAAAATAAAAGGTAAAATTATAGCAGCTAAAAAAATGTGTGATAGTAAAATAATAAGATAAAAAGTTCTGCTTCCGCTTACGGCAAGTTTTTCAGCATCGCTTAAAATTCCGTCATGATTTGCATCTCCATAAATTGCTTCGCCGGCAAGTAAATGATGCGCTATATATGAAATAAGAAACAAAACAGACAGTAGTAAAGCCGTTAACATGATACGCTTATGTAATATATATTTTTCATTTTTTACAGCGACTAAAGCAAGTACTAATAGCACTGCAATTATTGAATTGATAACAGCATTTGCGAGCGCAAAAATGTGTACATCAAAGCTTAATTTAAAGCTGAATTTTATTTGTGTTAAAAAACTTACTGCAGCAAATACAACAAAAGAAAAAACTATAATTAATAAGGTTGCCTGTTTATCGTTCTTACACAGTAATGGTTGCGGCAATTTATTCATTTGCATTTTTTTTTCTGAAAATTAAGCGAATCACTATTACCGTTATTACAACTCCTATTACTAAAAAAACAATTAAAGCCACCGGATCAAAAGGAAGCACTTCCGGGTTGTCATCTACAGAAAGCATTAGTAATCCAATATCTTTTGATAACTGATCGATCGAAGTGGAATCAGTGCCGTCATAAAAACCGCGTACATTAAAATTCTTATCAATTAAAACAAATCTCGTGGTATGTACAAAATCAGGATTGATAGGTGCAAGCGTATCAATTTTATCAACTTTTAGTTCCTGGAATGCATAATTGTAAATAGAATCGCGGTTGCCGGTAAGCAACCACCAATTACCGGGATCAATACCGTAATGATCTGCATATTTTTTTAACCGCGCTACAGAATCTGTTTGCGGATCTACGCTAAAAGAAATAAACTGTACAATAGATGAATCCGGCGTGTCTTCATCATCGCCGCCCTTTGCAAAAGACCGCTGCATCTTTACCATGTTTGCAGTTATTATCGGGCAGGTGGAAAGACAGGATGTAAAGAAAAAATCCATCACTATAATTTTGCCTTTTAAATTATACAGGCTTACGGTATCTCCTAACTGGTTCACCAAATGAAAATTTGCAACACGATGCCATACTGTATCATTTACCATTTCACCTTTTTCAATATGGTTCATAACAGTATCCGCAAAATAATGATTAGGTACTGCCGTTGCATTATCGCTTGCCTGTTTAAGCCACCAATAACATATTAATGGAAGAAGTAGAGCAATTGCAAATGCCAGTAATGCTTTTTTATTCATTTGTGTTTATAAAGTTTATGCGTACAGTTTACCAATAAAAAACCACCGCAAAGGTGCGATGGTTAGTGTTTAATATTTCGTGTTTCACAAAACTTTTATTCAAGTTTGTGTGTTTGTTCTTCTTTAACCGGCATTTTTTCCTGGCTGCGTTCTTTATGATTTCTGTCCCAGGTATTTTTATCATTTTTAAAAGAATTGCCATCTGAAAGAAAGGCAATAATAAACCATGCAAATAAAAATAAAGGGACAACGATTGTCATAATAAGATTTCTTAGTTCATGCTTAAGATGCATAAAATACGCAACAATGTAGAAAGCCTTTACAAGCATTAAAATTAAAATCGCTCCTTTAAAAAAATGCCTTTCGAGACCTTCATAAGGCATGTGCATCATTGCAAATCCCAGTGCCAGTTCAACACCGGTAAGCACGGAAAGAATTATTGTTACTCGAATTATTTCTTTTGTGCCTCCACCTACATGTTGCTCTGCTGCCAGTGATTCTAAGGTATGCTCCATTACAATAAGTTTTCAATAATTAAACAAGATAAAAACAGGTAAATACAAAAACCCAAACCAAATCAACAAAGTGCCAGTATAAACCAGCTTTTTCAATCATTAAATAATGGCCTCTTTTGTCAAATGTTTTTCGCAACGTCATTATAAGCATGGTAATATTTATAACAACACCTGAAAATACATGGAAGCCATGAAAACCAGTTATGGTAAAAAAGAAGTTTGTAAAATTAGTTGTACTGATCGTTCCATCATAATTAGGAAAAGGGTTTCTGCCCCACCATGCACCTTCCTGAAAAAGATGTGTCCATTCCCATGCCTGTGAACCTAAAAATATAAGCCCGCCAATAATGGTTAGAATAAGATATTTCACAACACCTTTTCTATTCATTTTATGTCCTTCATGCACAGCAAGCACCATTGTTACGGAACTTATGATTAGTACAAACGTCATAAAGCTTACATACACCAGCGGAAACCCGCCACCTATAAAAGGCGCTTTATCAAAAACTTCATTTGGATTTGGCCAGCCATTAGTAGCAAATCTTGTAGTTCCGTAAGCAATAAGAAATGCACCAAACGTGAAAGAGTCACTCATTAAAAAATACCACATCATCAATTTTCCATACTCAACATTAAAAGGGCTTCTTCCCCCCTTCCACATTCCCGTAGTTGTTGTAACAGTTGTAGACATGTTTTTATTTATAGCTTGTGATGCAGCAAAGGTATTGGCTAAGCGTTAAAAAAAATAATATCGTTAACATTTTTTCAGCACTAAATTTTATTTTTTTATTTACCTGTTTAATCATCTATTAAATTCTCATTGATTATTTATAATAATGATTAATACTTAATAGCTTTTTATAACCATTTCAAAAAAATAAAAAGATATATCCAAAGTATATCTACAAAGTGCCAGTAAATACTTACGAGCTCAACGGTAGTTATATTATAATTTTTTACTTTACGGCTATAAGCTCTAAAAAAAATAATAAGCAAAGCAATTACGCCGCCTAATACATGCAACGCATGTATGCCTACTATAATTCCAAGAAATGATGCCGATGGATTACTGCCCGTACCAAAAACCTGCACACCATGCTCGTATAAATAACCAAAGCCGCTGTATTGCAATATAGCAAACACAACACCCGCAAGGGCAGTAATTGTTATAAGTATGCGGTAACGTTTCATTTCTCTTGCCTTGAATGATTTTAATGCAAGATGCATGGTAAGACTGCTGAATAAAATAACAACTGTGGAAAACCAAAATACAGGAGGAAATTCAAATTCTAACCAGTTGGCACCTGCCTGGCGTACAATGTAAGCACTTGTTAAGCCGGCAAACATCATAACAATACTTCCCATTGCCACCCATAATATAAATTTATATGGATGTATCCTTTGCCGCTCTTTGCTGATTGTTGTTAACATTATCGTTATATAATTTAAATATTTTTCGCCGCAAATTTACAACCTGAAATATTTTATTCCTTATAAACATTTTATTTGATTTTTATTTATCATCTGGCAAACATTATATACATAAAAAAAGAGTCCCGCATTACGCAGGACTCTTTTTCTTAAAATTAAAATATTATTAATGTGCTACTAAAACACTGATCTTGCCTATGGCAATACCATCCTGCTCTACTGAAACATAATAATACCCGTTGTGCAATGAAGAAAGGTTATTCAGTACATAGCTGTTGGCACCTTTATTTTGAATACCTGCTTTGTAACTACTATACGCCACTCCCGTTGCATCACTTAATTTGAAATTTATATTACCTGTTTTTGCAAGCGTATAATTTATACGCGCAACAGATGAATTTACAGGATTTGGTGAAACAGATATACCGCTGATGCGCAACTCGCTGTTGTCAGCAATTAAGCCACTGCCCCCAGAAATATTTATGGTATAATCTTCTACTTCTCCTTTATCAAATGTGGCGCAAGGATCTGTAATGCCAGCGTTATAATGCATTTGAATTCTCATTCTTGTTGCACCATTTTTAGCACCCGCAGGTATTTTAAATGCCTTGCCAACAAGACCTGCAGAATTAACAGCAACAGGACCTAATTTTTCACCTGCATCATTAAAATCACCATCGCCATTATAATCTATATAAACAGTCCAAAATTCTTTGCGCGTTGCGCCTGTAAACCCTGCCTGTACTTTTAAAGTATAAGATTGGCCTGCAGTTACGTTTGTGCTTAAAGCAGTATAATCGCCATAACCACCATTATCACCGCTTGTGTTATCAATAGTGTTATATATTATTCGTTTTATGTATTCGTTTGTAGTGCTTAAACCTGCAGAAGCGCAATATGTAATGCCGCCACCTGCAGTTCCTATTCCAACAGCATACCAAGCGTTTTCAACCTGTATTACTTCGTTTGAATTAGGGCCATACAAATCTGTTGCCGCACTAATACAGGCTGTTCTCCAATCTGCATATACTGAATTTGGCGTGAGGTAAACAGTGTTTGTACGATATAAGATTTGGTCAGCTTCTGCTAAACCAATTCCGTGAACGTTAAATGCATTTCCAATATCATTGGTACCGCTGCCGCCGGAAACAAGAAGATAGAACATGTAATTGCCTACTCCGCTGTTTGTATGAACGCCACCATTATCTGCACCGCCGCTTACCCAATATGTGCCCAGGTATGTATCTGGCTGGCTGAAAGCGTTTGGATTGCTCATATCCCTTATATTAAAATTCATCATGTCGTTACTTAAAACCCAATTAATATCATTAGGTTTTGTAAAGAACTGTACTGATTTGCCCATACAATCACTCATGCTTTCATTCATAGCACCTGATTCATTAGCATAAACCAGTGCACTTGTATTTTGCGTAACGCCATGTGTAAGCTCGTGACCGGTAACATCAATACCTGTAACACCATTGCCCGGGCCGCCGGTAATTTTACCATAATTCATTTCACTTCCATCCCACGATGCGTTGTTGTTGTACAAAAACCCGCCGCGGTTTACATAGCTGTATAAAGCATAACCATTATTATCAACACTGTTGCGGTTAAAATTTGCTTTATAATAATCATAGGTTTTTTCAACGCCCCAATGTGCATCTAAAGCATTTTGATCGGGCAAGGCCAAATTCCAGTTTGCAGATGTATTGGTAAATTCAACACCATACTGGCCGCTGTTTCCATGTAAAGTAACTACGCCGTTACCTCTTGTTAAATCGTGCAGCCTGTAAGCATTAGTACCTGTTTGTTCTGAATGGATAGTTTGCGTGCCGCTATATAAAGTGTTTGCAGTTCCTGTTGCATCGCTTGTTTCCATGCGGTCTTCATGGCCAAGAATTTTTCCGTTAGATGCATCTACAAAATAATAAGCGCGGCTAAAAGGTTCTTCTGCAAAAACATCAACCCTGTAAGCAAGCTTTAAATTATTAACATCAATCTGGTCTCCTGAATAATACCAGCATTTTTCTGCTTTGGGATAATAACTGGCTGATGCATCTTTCATCATCACCTTTATATTTTTTTCCATTTCAGGAATTTGCCAAACATACTTGCTTGCGCCAACAACGGTTATAGCATTTACTATAGCCTGCTTCACATCAATTTTAGCATTGTTTCTTGCAGCCATATCGCTTGCAAAATCTGTAACGATAGAACCAGACATTGAAATAACTTTTCCATCTTTTACATTTACCACATACATAGAGCGGTTAACGGGAATGCCCATGTATGTTTGATAAAAACGGTAGTGTACAATACCAAGTTTATCTGTTTCTGAGTTTTTTAAAACAAGGTTACTTTGAGGATTTAAACCAAGAATTTTTGCTGCCTGCGAGGCATTGAAAGACACTTGTTGTGCCGCAGGAAGATTGATGAAATGTTTTGTAAGTCCTGCATCGCCTTTAATTGAACTTTTTAAATCGTTTTGTGAAAACCCATGCAATGCCAGGCCAAGCATTGCAAGTGTGAGTAATCGTTTCTTCATGTTAAATTAAATTGTTAATTAAAAAATATTTGAATGCTCTAAACTAAGCAATAGATTAATATGCAATAAAAAAAATCGTCACTTAAATTGCGTTTTTTATACACGATATGCAAAAAACATTCTTTGATTAATGAAAGAATTATACAACTAACAGCGGATGGCTCGCATACAATTGCTGTTGCTGATATGCAGGTAACATATTATAGTAAACATGGCGCAATAAATGAAAGCAAACATATTTTTATTAATGAAGGATTACATTATTATTTACATAGAAACAATTAAACCAAATGAAGCAATAAGTTGTTGTATTGCATCCTTTAATTTCTTTTAAAAAAATCAAAATTGATCTACAGCAATTTCAAACACAGCAACAATTTCATTTAATTTATTTTGATGCGTTTGATCCAAACGCGCAACCTGAATTATAGACAACATCCATTTTTAAAAAAATGTTTGACATGCTTTGTGATGATGGAATCATGATTACCTATTGCAGCAAAGGAATTGTACAAAGAACTTTGAAGGAAGTTGGTTTCACCGTTGAAAAACTAAAAGGCTCAAAAGGCAAAAGAGAAATTGTAAGAGCGGTGAAAATTATTTGAAAATATATTATGAGTTCTGCTAACTTCTTATTGCTGTATAAACATCACCGGAAATTGGTGTTGCATTATCTGCTGGTTTATAAAGCAGTTTTTTTGTGCGCAAAAACTTTAAAACAACAATGCAAATAATTACAAATAAAATACCTGCAAAAGCTTCTGCAGTCAGCATAAATTTACTTCCGCCATTATCGTGTGCCCATCCGTCAAACGCCGTCATATAAACAACAGGTATGTTGCCGATTGATGATAGTAATGAATATTTTGTTGATGCGCCTTTGGTGCCGATAGCAAATAATATTACTGATGAAAATGCTGCGTTTAATAATCCTAAACTAAACGCATACACAAGAACGCCGCCAATATACACTGCGGGTTGGTAAGGTAAAGCCGCCATTATAATTGTTACGAAAGCGCATAAAGTTCCTGCGCCCAGGTAAGCAATCCAGTTTCCCCAACGGTCTGCAATAAAACCACCAATAATACAACCGCCGGCACTTACCACTCCGCTTATAATACCCGTTATCAGCGCAACTGTATTAGCATCAACTTTCCAGTCGTCGGCTATGGCACTCCATAAATTTGTTGCAGCGCCGGTACCTATTGGCATTATCAGCATAATCATAACAAAAAGTATTACCGGCACACACAGCATGCTCAGCAAATCTTTTCCCATCAACTTCATTTCTTTTAATACAGTTTGTTGCTTACTGCTTTTTACATCTTGAAT
>JBDUEO010000150.1:0-7530 GCA_040002335.1 Parafilimonas sp.
AAGGTAAAAATGGATTTTCTTCCCGATAAATTAATTAATAGTGATCTTATAACTTACAGGGATTATTTCTATTTCATTTATCAATATCAAAAAAGAAATATTGTGTATTGCATGGCTGCACGTATGGACGGTGATGGTAAAATTTCCGGTGATCCTGTAACGCTTGATACTACAGCTATTAATTTTTTTGCAAGCAATAAAATATATAATGTTATATACAGTGAAGACAAACAACGAATAGCTGTTTACAAAATAAACAGTAAAGATGAAAGCAAATACATTTTTACCAGCAGCATTTTTGATGGCTCGTTAAACCTGCTGTCAAAAAAAGTAAATGCTATTTCGATGGAAGCGCATAACGATTTTCTTACAGAGTTTTCTTTGGATAATGATGGCTGGATGAGTTTTATAAAAGCTTCAGGAAGTGCAGGCAGTAATGATAATGGCACTATTCAAAACCTAACACTTATGGTAAAACCACCTGACCAGGATTCTATAAGCAGGTACCCGGTTACTATGCCTAAAATTTATCTTGATGATATACGCATTAAAGTAGATAACATAAACAATCATGTACTTGTAACTGCATTTTATTCAAAACAAAAACGTGGCAATATAGAAGGATTATTTTGCGCATTGTGGGATCGCAATTCAGCAACACTTTTGCATGAAAAACAATTTGCATTTAATGATGAATTAAAAAGCAATGCAAAAAGCGAGGGCGCATCACGTGCAGCTTTTAATGACTATTTTTTGCAAAATATAGTAATGCGAAAAGATGGTGGATTTGTTGTGCTTTCAGAATCGGCATATTCATCAAACCGGGGCGTGTATAATAACCGCTGGGATTATATGGGCGGAAATCCCTATTGGTATAATTCCAACTCTTATTTATACGGTAATCCGTACGGCTATAATTATTATCCGTGGTTAAGCCCGTATGGTTATGGTTCACAAAACCAGCTTATACGCTATTATGCAGATAACATTGCCATAATTTCATTTGATTCAACCGCTGATATGGAATGGGCAAGCATAATTCCAAAATCGCAGTATGATGATAATACCGATAATTTTATTGGCTATGGCACTTATGTAACTTCAGGAAAAATAAATTTTTTGTACAATGTATTTGCCAGAAAAACATTGCTTTTACAATCTGAAAACATAGATACACAAGGCAAATTAAATGAATCGCCTACGCTAAAAGAACTCGACAGAGGTTACCAGTTTATGCCAAGATATTTAAAACAGGTAAGCAGCCGCGAAGTTTTAATTCCCTGTCAATACAGAAATTATCTTTGCTTTGCCAAAATTGAATTTTAAATCAGGTATTATTCAACATGTATTTTTGTGATGAGTGAAAAGGCAATCGCTCGCTTCTCACATTTCACTTAACAAATTAAAGTGATATCATTATTTAAAGAAAAATCGCCCGTTTCTGTTTTCTGGCTTATAATAGTTTGTTTTGGACTGCATCTTCATTCCTTAACAGATCCGCCGAAAATTGTTACTTCTCCATCAGACGGATTTATATATTTTTTACTGCATCCTTTTCAAAACGCAGATGTTTATTCCACTTCGCTAGTTTATGTATTAATTATTTTTCTGCTGGCCTTACAACTAAATTTTATGCTCAGCAGCCTGCGCATGTTTCCAAAACCTTCTTACACACCTGCGCTTGCATTCATTATATTTTCAGCTTTAATTCCTGCATTCAATGTTATTAATGCAGCATTGCTTGCCTGTATTCTTGTAATATGGATTTTATACAGTGCCTGCAGGTTATATGCTGCGCCTAATTCAAAAACATCAATTTACAATTTTGGATTACTCTGCGGGCTTTGTGTTATTCTTTATTTTCCATCAGTACCATTAATTATTATTGCATTTATTGCCCTTGCTATCATACGTCCTTTTCATATTAATGAATGGTTTGTTCTTTTTTTTGGAATGATAACGCCAGCATATTTTTTAGCAGGCTATCTTTTTTTAACTGATCAATTCAATCTTGTTCCGGTGCCGCAACAATTATTTGATGTAATAAAATTGCCACTTCAGCCATTGCTAATAATTATTAGTTTAATTACGGCTTCGCTTGCAACAGTGTGGGGAATTTTTTGGGTTCAAAGTTCAGCTACCAATGTATTGATTCAGGTAAGAAAAGGATGGTCTGTTTTTCTTGTATCACTATTATTTATTACACCTGTTGCTTTTTTTATGAAAGATGCATTTCCCGCTGTTCTTTTGCTTGCAGCAATTCCGGCAGCGTGTTATACAGGTTTTGCATTTGCCAACAGCCGAAATATTTTACCGGTGGTTTTCTTTTGGGTGTTAATTGGTTTATCTATTTATAACAACTGGTTCGCAAAGTATTAAGCAATTATTAGTATTATAGAGATTATTTTTGCAAGGCAGGTATATTATAATCGCTATTCATATTTCAACAATATATTTTGCATAAAACGGGTAATAAAATTTGCTATAAAAATTATAGAAACTGGTTAAAATTTTATAGCAACTAAAACAGAAAATATACATATGAAATTTGGCATCGTTGTTTTTCCTGGTTCAAATTGCGACAGAGATATGCAGGATGCACTTCAACAAAACATGAACAAAGAAGTAATTATGCTTTGGCATAAAGATAAAGACTTAAGCATGTTTACTACAGATGATTGCATTGTATTGCCCGGCGGTTTTTCTTTTGGCGATTACCTGCGTTGCGGCGCTATTGCGCATTTAAGCCCAATGATGCAAAGTGTGATTACGTTTGCAAATAAAGGCGGCAAAGTTTTAGGTGTATGTAATGGTTTTCAAATATTATGCGAAAGCGGTTTATTACCCGGCGTTTTGCTGCCAAACGGCAATCAAAAGTTTGTTTGCAAAAACATCCATTTAAAAAACAACGAAGGCAACGTTTATAAAATTCCGGTTGCGCATGGTGATGGCAGGTATTTTGCAGATGAAGCATCATTAGATGATCTTGAAAAAAACAAACAGGTTCTTTACTATTACAGCGATGATAAAGGAAATATTGATAAAAGCTTCAATCCAAATCACGCAGTAAGAAATATTGCTGGTATCAGTAATAAACATGGAAATGTTTTTGGTATGATGCCACATCCCGAACGCGCATCTTCAGATGATTTAGGAAACACTGACGGACTTAAAATATTTAAAGAATTAGGTTTAAATTAATTTTATAAGTAATGAAAAAAATTGCAATAACGATTCTGACCACATGTATTTTATTTTCTGTTTTACACGCGCAGATACAAGATCCTGTAAAATGGAGTTATTCCGCAGTAAAAAAATCAGGAAAAGAATATACCGTTACAATTTCCGCAACCCTTGCACCTGATTGGCATATTTATTCTATGAATACGCCAAACGGCGGCCCGGTAGCCACTACTTTCAACTTTAAAAGAAACCCATTGGTTGTTATTGATGGCAAAACCACAGAAGCAGGAAAGCTTAATACAATGCATGATGATATTTTTGGTGTTGATGTAAAATATTATTCTGAAACAGTAACATTTACGCAGCCGGTTAAATTAAAATCTGCTGTAAAAACAAACCTTTCAGGAACCATAAAATATATGGTTTGCAACGACAAGATGTGCCTTCCTCCCAAAACAGTTCCGTTCAACATTCAAATTCAGTAATGCAGAAGAAATTCTGTAAACCGGTTAGTAAACAAGTCAGCCCTATCTTTGAAAATAGGAATTTAATTTTTATTCAATAAATCCATGAATGATAAAAAAATTACTGCTTTTTATTTTCCTGTTCATTGCTGGCTACACAACTGCTTTCACTCAAAATAATCCTGTTCATTTTTCATTTTCAACAGAAAGAAAAAACGATTCTGTTGTATATCTTTCTGTAAAAGCAAAACTCGATAGGGGGTTTTTTCTTTTTTCTGCAAAGCCGCAAAACACAGATGATGCTTTTATATCGCAATTAAATTTAGACAGTAATGCAACAAAATATTTATCGGGCATAAATATTATTCAGTCATCCAATTTAAGTTTAATTAAAGATGATAAAACGAGTTCAACCTTTCATGGGTTTTACGATTCTGCATTATTTCTTTATTCATTAAAAATAAAAAATGCGGACAGCGCAATTATAAAAGGATCGTTTGAGTGGCTTGGGAAAAAGAATGATGATTTCCCAAGTGGCGAAGAAAATTTTAGTGTAACAGTTGATCCTGAAAAGGCTTCTATTGGAGGTATAACTATTACAAGTGCAGAAGCACCAAAAAGTTGGTTAAGTTTTTTCTGGATTGGTTTTGTAGCAGGTTTAGTTGCCGTTTTTTTACCATGTTTATACCCGCTATTTCCGGTTACTGTTACGTATTTCATGCATCATTACGGAAGCCGCAAACAAGGTATAAAAAATGCATTGTTGTATTCACTTTCCATCATTCTTATTTACGGTATTCCAACAACTGCGCTTACCTTAATTTTTGGGAATACAACGTTGTATAAGATATCAGTAAACCCGGTTACCAACATGCTGTTTTTTGCAATTTTTATTGCGTTTGCTATTTCATTTTTTGGTGTGTTTGAAATTACGTTGCCTTCATCATGGTCAACCCGCACAGATAAGTTAGCAGGTAAAAAAGGTTATCTCGGTATCTTTTTTATGGCACTTACTTTAGTAATTGTTTCGTTTAGCTGTACAGGAATTGTTGCCGGGCAATTGTTAAGTTATCTTTCTGCAAAAGGCCTTTCGGCAGGGCCAATTGCCGGTATGTTTGGTTTTGGAACAGGGCTTGCGTTGCCATTTACATTGCTTGCATTATTTCCATCATTAATTCATGCAATGCCTAAAAGTGGCGGCTGGTTAAACACCGTGAAAGTAAGTTTTGCTTTTATTGAATTAGCAATGGCATTGAAATTTTTAAGCAATGTTGATTTGATCTATCACTGGCGGTTGCTGGATCGCGAAGTTTTTATTGCATTGTGGATCGTAATTGCCACGTTGCTTGGTTTTTATTTATTAGGCAAATTAAAATTTCATCACGACAGCGAATTGAAATATATAAGCATGACGCGCTTATTTTTTGCGATCGCATCTTTTACTTTTGTTGTATATCTTTTACCCGGAATGTGGGGTGCACCTTTAAAAGCTTTAAGCGGATGGATTCCGCCTGAATACACTCAGGATTTTAATTTATATAATACTTCATCAAAAAATAATACAGTTGTACATGAAACAAATGCTGCGCTGCCGCCAAAAAAGTTTGCAGATAAAATTGCTGCGCCGTATGGATTGAAAGCTTATTTTGATTTGAATGAAGGCATTGCTGCAGCAAAAATTTTAGACAAACCCATCATGCTCGATTTTACTGGTTATTCATGTGCTAATTGCCGCAAAATGGAAGCGCAGGTTTGGAGTGATCCTGAAGTTTTAAAACGCATTGCTGATAATTTTGTGTTGATAAGTTTATATGTTGATGAACCAACAAATTTATCTGCAGATGAAAAATATACCAATGCAAAAGGAGAAAAAATTGAAACAGTTGGTGAAAAAAATTTGGATTATGAAATCAACAAATTTGGTTTTAATGCACAGCCGTTGTACATGTTTATGGATGCGAAACAAAATGTTTTGAGCGATATTAAATATGGTTACGATCCTGATATAGAAAAATTTCTTCATCATTTAGATGAAGCAAAATCAAAGTTTGATGCAGAGGCAAAACAATAACCTAATTTTTTCCAAGGTAATAATCCGGAATAGTTAAGCCTTGTTTCTCAATATCCCAAATTATACTTGATACTTTCCAGCCTTGCGGTGTTTTTATTAATTGAAAACTATTTACGCCACGCTCTTTCACAATATCAACACTGTTTACATAATTTTTGTATGAGCTTATTCGCTGTGCAATGTTACCAAACTGGTCTGTTCTTCCATAAATTTCCTGCTCGTTAAAACTTTGAATTTTTGTAGACTGAACATAATTTTTAAAAGCCTTTACAAAATCATCAATTGATAAAATTTGTGCGGTATCGCTTATATAATTTATTAATTGTGCCTGCGGAATAAATGCATATTTTATACGATCAAAATGGGGTGTCTCACCTTGCTTAAAACTAAGAGATGTATAGGCATCATCAACAGCTTTTTTAATAGCAGCATCGTCAGGAGCAGGATAATTATTATTGGTTGATGTATTTTGATTTGTATTGCCAGTGCTGCATGAATAAAACAAAAGTGCACAAAGCGCAATAAGGATGATTCCGTTTTTCATACAAATAGTTTTAATAAAACTATACTTTTTTAAAATTTGTTTCAATAATTTTCAGTGCTATTTCAAAAATATGTTTCTCAATTTATTATTCTTAACTATTTGTACAATGAAAAAATCTTATCTACTGTTTTATTTTATACTAATGGCAACATTTCTTAATGCGCAAAGCGCAATTGGTATTTTTCAACACCAGTTTGATATTGGCAATACGCAACAAGGCAGCGCTATATACAATGCGCAAACGCAGGAATATACTGTTGAAGGTGCGGGCAATAATATATGGTTTAATCATGATGGCTTTCATTATTTATGTACACAATTAAAAGGCGATTTTATTCTTCGTTGTAATGCATCGTTTGTTGGAAAAGGTGTTGAAGATCATCGCAAACTCGGCTGGATGATTCGCTCTTCGTTAGACAGCACATCTGCGTGTGCAAGTGTTGCTGTACATGGCAGCGGACTTGTTTCTTTACAATACAGGATGCATAATAATGATACCATGCAGGAAGTAAAATCATCACTTAACGGTGCAGATGTTATTCAGCTTGAAAAACATAGCAACATGTATATAATGTCTGTTGCACATAATGGTGAAACTTTTTCCGCAGACAGTGTTCAGCTTGATCTTGGTAATGATGTGTATGCCGGTTTATTTGTTTGTTCGCATAATGCAACTGTAAAAGAAAAAGCAAATTTTTATAATGTGCGCATTGTAATTCCTGCATCAGCAGCATTTGTTCCATATCAACAATATTTAGGAAGCCAGTTAGAAATATTAAATGTTGAAACAGGGCACAGTAAAATTATATATCAATCACCGCGCTCAATACAAGCACCAAACTGGATGAAAGATGGAAAAAATTTATTGTATAACAGCGATGGATTAATATACAAATTTGATCTTGCGGCAAACAAACCAACAGTTTTAAATACAGGCACAGTTACACACAATAATAACGACCATGTTATTTCTTTTGATGGAAAAATGCTTGGCTTAAGCAGCAGCAGTGCCGGTGATGATGCATCAAAAGTTTATACGGTTTCTATCAATGGCGGCGAACCAAAACAAATTACGCCTGTAGGACCATCTTATTTACACGGATGGAGCACTGATGGAAAATTCCTTGTGTTCGTTGGCCAGCGGAATAACGATTTCGATATTTATAAAAGAGCTGCTGATGGAAGCGGTGATGAAATGCAATTAACAACTTCAAAAGGTTTAGATGACGGACCAGAATATTCGCCTGATGGAAAATATATTTATTTTA
>JBDUEO010000151.1:0-7515 GCA_040002335.1 Parafilimonas sp.
ACTTTCAATAGTTAGCGCCGGCACATTCACTTCTTCAGGAATAAAATAAATTGTTTCTAAAAAAGAGGGCAATCTTTTTTTAGGCGTAAACCCATTTATCAAAATATTTCCTTTAGTCGGAAATAATAGCCCGATGAAATTTTTTAGCAAAGTTGATTTACCTGCGCCATTTTTACCAAGCAATCCACATATACTTCCTGCCTGAAGTGAGAGAGTTAAATTTTTGTACAGCAGCTTCTTTTTTTTGTAACCAAAAGATAAGTTTTGGACTTCTATCATTAGTGCATTAGTTAAGTAGTACACTGCAAATATAATTACGAAATTTATATAAAAAATATTTTTTATTAAGTCTAATGATTAAATAATAAATCTTAACGTGTTGTGCCATTAGATTTAATATGATGATGGCAGAATCGTCATTTCGACGTTAGGAGTAATTTCTTGTGTTACTAACAACTGAGATTTCATGAGATGTCTGGCATGCGCAGAATCAATATTATTATTATTGCGATAGCAGGAATATTAGCATTGTTGTTTCCCGGTTATTTTATTGCCGGCTGTATATTAGGGAAATAAAATTTATTTATCAGCTTTTTTCGATGTAAAAAGTTTTATTAAAACCGGAACTGTGGTTATAAGTACAATAAAAATTATGATGACAAATAAATGCTGCCGCAAATCGAAATTAAACTTGTTCATAAATAATTTTTCAAGATAGTGGCCTGCCATTAATACTGTAAAAACCCACGCTGTGCTACCTGCAATATTAAATAACAGGAAACGCTTTTTTTTCATTTTTACAATACCCGCAACAACGGGCGCAAACGTGCGTACAATGGGTAAAAACCTTGCTAATACAATTGCCGTTCCACCATATTTTTCATAGAATGTTTTCGCATCGTACAAATATTTTTTCTTAAACAGCAATGTGTCTTTGCGTTTATAAAGTATAGGGCCGCTTTTTAATCCAAACCAATAACCTAATTCATTTCCCAAAACACCTGCAACAGAAAATAAAACAAACAAAATGATTACTTCAAAAAAATCATTTATACTTCCTTTATTTAAAAAACTGTTTACAAGTGAATGGCTGTAAATGCCCGAAACAAAAAGCAAACTATCACCTGGCAAAAAGAATCCGATCATTAAACCGGTTTCGGCAAAAATGATGAATAGCACTATCCATATTCCTCCGTGATTAATATAAAAAACAGGGTTTAATAAATCTTTTAAGGAGATAGAAAGAAACTCAATCATAATTACAAATATTGCTTTAAAAAAAATGGCACCGACATCT
This sequence comes from Parafilimonas sp., assembly GCA_040002335.1. Classification (GTDB taxonomy): domain Bacteria; phylum Bacteroidota; class Bacteroidia; order Chitinophagales; family Chitinophagaceae; genus Parafilimonas. The sequence continues at coordinate 1,298 of JBDUEO010000151.1, forward strand.
CAGCGCCATTTCATCAAAATAAGCAATGTGCACTTATTCTGATTTTACAAAATTTCCATTTTCATCAAAAATTACATCTTTGCCATGCACTTCTGCTTCATAACTTAATTTCCCTTGTGCATCCGTTACTTTTCCTGCTTCTGTAATTTTTGCTCCTTTATAATGGCTCTTTACATAGCTGGTTACGTTTGCAGGAAGTTCAGTTACAGCAATTGCTTTTACTATTTCAATAAAATTTCCTGCGGGCGTAAACTGTACAGAATTATCTTCTCCGGATTTGCCGCCCCAGTTCGCTTCGTAATTTCCATTTTCTTTTTCCCAGGTTACATGTGCAGCTTCAGGGTATTTTTTTACTAAAGCATTTTTTACGGCTGTTGGCACATTTACTTTTTCATTCATTTCATCTTTTTCCTGCGCAAAATTTACAGTATGCATAAAAAATAATATGGCTGCTGCACTTAATAATTTTTTCATGTTTTGTTTTTAAGTATGTAATATTATTCAAAACTATACAGCTAATCTGTTGATAATTTGAAGCGCTAAACGTTGAATTAAAACATGTAAGCTTTAACATATTAATGCAGTTGCAAAGCAGTTATGTATTATGATAAAGGCGCTGAGTGTACTACAGAAAATCTTCAAAATCCAAATTCAGTTTTATGCGTTATGATTGTAGAGCAAAAGCATACCTGTAAGAAAGTATAAATTCAAAAATCAAATCTTATTAAAAATAAAATACGAGTAGTGCGTATTTTTATTGCATAAAAAAATCTAAGGTCAATTTTTTAAAGATGGCAGATGAAGTTATTAAACTCAGTTATAAAAAAAATGTAGCAATACTTATAATTACAGCTACCATTATTCGCTGTATTATTGGTTCGGGAATTGAATTTGGGAATGACGAAGTTTATTATTGGACGTATGCCCAACATCTTCAACTATGCTATTTTGATCACCCGCCGCTTGTTGCATTTTTTATTCGCTTTTTTACTTTTAACCTGCATTTTAATAACGAAATTTTTGTAAGGTTTACAGCCATTGCCGGCGCAGCAATAAATACGTGGCTTATTTATAAAATATTGTCACGTATTAAAAATGAAAAAGCAGGTTTTTACGCTGCATTATTATATACAGCCTGCGTGTACACTACAATTATCAGCGGATTATTTATTATACCAGATTCGCCGCAGGTAGTGTTCTGGCTTTTTTCAGTTTACCTGCTTATAAAAATTTTTATTTTGAAAGAAGATCAGAATAAAAATTTATTACTGTTTGGATTATTTACAGGTATTGCAACCTTATGTAAAATACATGGCGTTTATTTATGGTTTGCCGGAGGTTTATTTATACTTTTCTTTGACCGTGCACAACTAAAAAATAAGTATTTATATATTTCGGGTATTATAACTGCAATACTTATTTCGCCCATTTTTATATGGAATTTCCAAAATGCATTTATAACATATCAATACCAGGGCGGCCGCGTTGTAATAAATAACGGCATTCAGCTATCTTCTTTTTTCAGAGAAATTTTTGGTGAAATTTTATACTGCAACCCGGTAATTTTTGTGTTGATAGTTATTACTATTTTCCGCACCATTCGTAATCGTTTTTATACAGATAATAAACAACTTTTCTGGTTATTGATTTTTTTAAGCTTGCCTTTAATATCTGTATGTTGGAGCGTATCTCTTTTCCGCGATACATTGCCGCATTGGCCCGGCCCTGCATATATTTCATTGCTTATTTTTTGTGCATACTATGGCGGCCAGTGCTTTAAAACAACGGTATTTTTTAAATGGATAAAAATTTCCAATTATGTGGTGCTTTCAATAGTTGTATTGGCATTTTTAGCTATTAATTATTTGCCATTAAGTTTAGGAAAACAGAATGCAGAAAATTTAGGATCGGGAGATTTTACAGTAGATTTATTTGGCTGGAATTCTTTTGAAAACGCTTTTGCTAAATTAAAAAATAACGATACTGCAACACATACTATGCGTGCTGATGCTATTATTATTTCTAATAAATGGTTTCCGGCAGCGCACCTTGATTATTATGTTGCGCATCCTTTAAATATGCAATTGTATGCTTTCGGGCCTTTGTTTGATATTCATAATTTTGCCTGGCTAAACAAACAAAATGGTGCTATTAAAAAAGGCGCTGACGCTTATTATATTTCTCCATCCAATTACAGTTCAACACCAGACAGCATTTATAAAAAGGTGTTTTCAGTTATAGAGCCACCTTTTATTTTTCATCAGTACAGAAACAAGGTTGCCATAAGAAATTTTTATGTCTACAGGATGAAAAATTATAAGTACTAACAGTCTTGCTACTAATTCTGTTTGTATTAAAATACATCAGTTTTTATTTAAATTTTAAATCAATAGCAATATTATTTGCCTGCAGCCCTGTTGTTTGAGTGTAGCGGCCATATCTTATTTCAAGCGTATTAAAAAATGGAATATTGAAAACACCTCTCTTAGGTGTTATTTTAAAATTAATGCCAAAATATTGAGACGTAAAGGCTGAATAATCATAGTTGCTGGAATAATAAGCATCAGATGTAAGGTGCTCTTTATAAGGAGCAAAATATGGTGATGCAGTTTGTATATAATACCTGTAAAAAGGGCTGATTGAAAAGAATGGTGATACTTTATAAGGCACTTCAATACTTGCAGTATTTGCCTTGATTCCCCAACTATCGGTATAGTAACGGTAATATGCTTTTATAATAATTTTATCACCTGCAAAATAACTAAAACGAACACCTAACGGAAGCTTATATCTGGTATTAGGCAAGTGTTCAATCTTGGCTGAATCCTGATCTTTAAAATATACTCGATGAAACGGAAGGCTTAAAAATCCACTTTGAGCAACGCCATCTGCAATTACTGCTACCTGAAAATTTTTATTAATTACATGTGATAAAGTAAGAGAGCCTGAAAATGTATTTCTTGCTGATGTTGGTATGTTTGCCTTATGCTCATCACCGCCAGATCTTATAACGTTGCCGCTCGCAGTTGTATAAGTGGTGCCAGACGTGGTCGTTACTTTAGGTATCAGCTCAGAAGGCTCTATTAAAGTTACCTGGTCAAAAAAAGCTTCACCTTTAAAGTTTATTTCTGTGTTTTTATTTTTTGATATTTTACCAATAGAAAAATTGCCATTAATTGACTGGTAATTATATTCATAAGAAATGCCTGCCCCGGCACCGAAAGTAAAACCATTATTTTTTTCAACATTCCAGTTTAATGATGGATATACTCTTGTGCCTCCGGCATTTGAAGCACCGCTTAAATTAATGTAAGCCTGGGAAGCAGCGGTATGATAATCTATACCTAATTGCGCGTTCCAGGTATATTTATTATTTGCATTGTTCCATTTTACAAACTGCAAATCAAAAATATTTGCCACATCATTTAATTTCTGTGTACCAGTTCCTCCGGTAACCGCAGAGTGGTCGCCGGTTTGGTTATAATAACCTGATACAAGATGCGCTTCGTCAAATTGAAGCTTCTTGCTTCTGTAACTTGCAGTATCAATATTATCAGACTGCGAAAAAGCAGATAACAGCATACAACAAAGACCTACCACCGTGAGACAGATTTTTTTCATTTCTTTTTTATTAACTAATTAATTTAATTACAGCCGCAACCGCCGCCGACCTTACCCCCATTAGCGCCGCTGGCACCTTCCCTGTAGCTTTCAAAATTGCTTTCTGTTTTTTGAATTTTTCTGTCACCCAATACCATTTCTGAATCATTGAGTTTGTTCTTCTGGTATGCTTTTACATCCGCACAACCTGTTAGAAGCAATACAGCAATTGTGGCTAACATCAGTTTTACTTTAACCATGTATTTCATTTAAGTGCAATTAATATTTTTTGAAGTATAGATTTTATTCTTATCATCAATTATAACACATTCAACCTGGTTAAGCTGGTTAATAAGGTTAAGCCCATGCTTAACACCCATCACCATTACAGGCGTTGCTAAAGCATCACTTATTTCTGCATTGGGAGAAATAACAGTAGCGCTTTTAATGCCACTAACAGGCATACCTGTTCGCGGGTCAATAGTATGTGAATACTTTTTTCCATCAATCATTACAAACTTTTCGTAATTGCCTGATGTAGCTACCGCCATATCGCTTACATTCAAATAAGAAAAAGGATGTTCTTTATAATCCGGATGAATGATGCCTACTCTCCACGGTTTGCCTTCTGGCTGTGTGCCCCACGTTGTTAAGTCTCCGGCTGCATTTACAATACCAGCCGTAACATTTCTATTCTTGAGTATTCCTTTTGCCATTTCTGCTGCATACCCTTTGCCTATTCCGCCAAAGCCAATGCGCATGCCTCTTTTACACAGAAATACTGTTTGATTTTCTTTATCTAAAACAATGTTTTTATAATTTATAAGCTTTACAGCTTTTTTTGCATCATTTACATTTGGCAAGGCGGTTATTGTTTCATCAAAGTTCCAAAGCCTTTTATCAATGCCGCCGTAAGTAATGTCAAAAGCACCTTGTGTAAGAGAAGATATTTTTATACTTCGTTCAATAATATTAAATACTTCATTGCTTACCTGCACAGGTTGCAGCCCTGCATTTTTGTTTATCAAATTTGTTTCGCTGTCATCACTAAATGTGGTAAGTAATTTTTCTATTCTTTGTATTTCTTTTACGCCTTCATCAATCATTGCATTTGCCCATTCTTCTGTATGTGCAACAACAGTTAGCCCAAAACGGTTGCCCATCAGCTTCATTTCCCGTGTAAAAGCCTTTGGCTGCATTTGTTTATTTATTTTCTGTAACTGCTTTAATTTCGTTAACGAAGTTTTCTGCCCCGTCTTTATAATAGCCGCTCCAAATTTTTATCTTATGTCCATTACTATCCAACAATAATGTGAATGGGAAATTTCCATCCGGATTATAAATTGCTGCAAGCGCATCATTCATTTTTTGCTGCTCTTTTGAAAGCTTATCTTTATTTTTCATCGGAAAGTCGGCATTTACAAGCACTAAATGATTGCCTGCATATTGCATAAACATCTCATTTTTAAAAATATCATTTTCAAGTTTCATACAAGGAATGCACCAGTCGGATCCTGAAAAATTCAGCAGAATATATTTGTGTTCCTGTTGCGCTTGTTGTTTGGCAGCATCCATATTGTTTAACCAGGAGATGGGCGGTAAAAAAAATGTGCAACATAATAAGGCTGTGAAAAGAAGCAATTTTATCATTATGATTTTATGAGGTCAAAATAGTAAACTACAAAATTGTTCATTAATTTTTTTTTAAGTGCTACATAACAAAATATTAGCTATTTGATTAGAGATGTATGTCCACGTGTAATGCTATGCCGTAATTAATTGGATAAGTTTTAATTGGCGTTTGTTTATTTATAGAATTAACGCCATATCTTAATTCGGGACTTACAGAAATATTCAGGTGCGGCGTTATTGTATAGCCTGCTTCTATACCTGCATTTAAAGTAAAAAATGTTTTTCTTATTCCCTCAATTTTATTGATTGTTTCTGCTTCGTCGCCACTTTGTACATGGTAGTCAGTTTCAACTTTTTCGCTTGTTAATTTATTTAATATTAAACCGCTGTGCACACTTAGTTTAATTTTTTTGCTATTAAGGTTATAGCTAACCAGCACAGGAAATGAAACATAATTAAATTGCATGGAAGCACTTGAAATTAATAAACTATCCCCTTCGGTTGGTATTATGCCCGAGTTAGAAATTTCAGCAAGCCCGTACGATGTTGCTAACTTAAATTTATACACACCTGTTGCATCTTTTAAAGCATTTACAGCAGTAGAAGATATTGATATTTTAGAATTGGAAAGCGATACTCCCGACAATAATGAAAACTTGTGGTTTAGCTGGTAGGCAGCTAATATTCCACCCGTGAAAGACACGTCAGGCTTTTCTCTTTTGCTGTAATCATTTTTAGTTTCATTGTCAAACTCATACTGTTCAATAAATCTTCCTGAAATATGATCAAAAGAAAAGAAAGGGCTTATAACTATAGCATGTTTTTTGGGAAGTTTAATAACAACTGATGCTGTTTTTTCTGCGCCTGATTTTTCTTTTAAACCAAGTTCATTATTAAGCAAATTTTGAGTAGTTAAATATATAGACGCTTCTAAATTTTTATCATTATTATATTCATTAAGGTTGTTTAATACAGGCATTTTAATA
>JBDUEO010000152.1:0-7457 GCA_040002335.1 Parafilimonas sp.
GCGGTGCAGCGAGATAAGCATAACCCCAGTCAATGCGCAGATCATCTCCTTTCTTTTGCAAAACAGGTTGCGCATCTGTTCCGCATTTTAAAATATCAAGGTCTTTGGTTTTGTATGATGTTGCCTTCATTAATTCATCACCTGTATTGCCTGCAACAGCACTGCTTTCGGCAAACAAAATATTTGCCTGGTGAATGCTGCTGTCTTTTGATGTAATGGCAAAATGAATAAAAGAAACCGGCCGCGATAACATATCCAAATCGGTTGCAAGCAATGGCGAAAGAAAATCAACTTCTAGATTTACACCACCACAGCTAAATAAATATTTTGTTTGTGTTGCTGTTACATACAAGGCTTTTTGTGTTGCCGGCTGAATATCATTTATAGATTGCCTTGTTGCAATTCCTGCATCAAGCCACGCATCTCCGCCGGTGTTGGTACAATGCATCGCGAGTAAATTTTTTCCGCGATGTAATTTTTTTATAATACTGTCAGGCAATGCATGTTCTTTATAATCATGCACTGCACATGCGCAGCTATATACTTTTTCACCGTTGATATATATCTCAACATCATCATCATTACGAACATATAAAAGCAGTTGCTGAATAGATGTGTCGAACACATCAAAATTTCTGCGCACCCAAACTTCTTTAGTGTTCCATTCAGTAGACGGATTTAAATTTTTTGTGCCAAAAGGAAGCGTTGCGGATGTCCATTCATTACCATTAAAATCTTCATTCATCCAGTTATCAGATGGTTGACTGGTAACGTATTTTGATGCATGTGATTGCTGGCTGCTTGTTGGCGCTAACCATTGCACAGGATACTCTGGCTTTCCCAGGAAATTATATACTTTTCCATCCACTCTTATTAAGCCAAGTAATGGTTGTTCTTTCCCCGTCCAGTGTGTTGTGTTTGACTCATTCAACTTATCTGAAAAACTCCAGATACTAAAATATGGATCGTGCGTAATTAAAGGATAAGCAGGCATTTTTGTAACCTGCGCAGAAACATGAAAACAAAAAATAAAAAAGAAAAATATTGATAAAGCAAGGCGATAAAGCTTTGTTGGAAACATTTTAGAATAGTTTCACGCAAAGTAATAAAGTAGTGCAAAAACAGCAAGTAAGTTTTGCCAAGTCTTTCTCACTAACTTTCTGTAAAAAAGATAAGCAGCGTTTAATAATTCACTTTAATTTCTTTCACTTTTGTTGGCAACCAAACCTGCATTTGATTTTTGCCGCGGTTGCACCATGTATAATATGGAATAGCTGTAATTGTTTTTTCTGTTGATTGTAATGTATTTCCACTTGCAGAAGGCTGAATGATTGTTGCCGTTGTTTGCAACGCAATAACATCTTCATTTAAAACTTTGTAATTGATCGCCTGTACACCTTCATTTTGTTTAAGCACAATGTTCCATGCTTCATTATTATTATCCGCGCCTTCAACACAATATACAATTGGGCCGCGCTGAAATGCAATGCGGTCATTATCATACAACACTTCTTTTTTAGAACTTATTTCCATAACAGGCATTGCATATTCAAAACTTATTATATCGCCTTTTTTCCAATTGTTTGTAATAATGGCGTAATCATTTTGTTGTTTAAAATCAACCGCTTTTCCGTTTACAAAAAATTGCGGCGATTGTTTTGTTCCGTTGTTTACAAAATATAAACTGCCATCAACAATATCATTTTGCGTCCAGCCGGGAATGCGTATATACACAGGAAACTCAGTAGCTTTTTCAGGAGAAATATTGATGCTGACTTTACCATTCCACGGATAATTTGTTTGCATATTTACATCAACATTTGTATTATTTATTTTTACTGATGTGTTGCTGCCTATAAATAAATTTATCCAAATGCTTTTATCATTTGCACCATAAATATAATTGCCGATGCCAGCAATAAGCCTTGAAATATTTGCCGGGCAGCAAGCCGTACCAAACCAGGCGCTGCGTTCATCATCGCCATTCGATGCTAATGGATTACCATAAAAAAAACGATCGCCACTTAAGCTTAAACCATCCAATGCGCCGTTGTATAAACTTCGTTCGAGCACATCCATATATTTTGCATTGCCTGTAAGCTCCGTCATTCTTTCATTCCATAATACCATACCAACGGATGCGCATGTTTCGCAATAAGCATCTGAATTTGGCAAATCATAATCTTTAGTAAAGCCTTCATTATTTCCACTTGAACCTATGCCACCTGTTAAATATATATTGCGGTACACTACATCCTGCCAAACTTTTTTCATTGCATTTACATAACCTGTATCGCCCGTTGCTGCGGCAACATCTGCTGCGCCACTATACAAATACATGGCACGTACTGCATGGCCTGTAATTTGAGTTTGCTCTTTCACCGGTAACACATCCTGCCAATAACCAGGTTTAACCCATTCATCTTTACTATATGCATATACATTTTTGCCGCGCTGGCTTAAATACCAGTTTGCTAATTTTTCATAATTATCGTTGCCCGTTGTTTTGTACAATTTCATTAAACCAATTTCAATTTCTTCATGGCCACTAAACCATTTCTTGTTTGCTAAACGCATTGTTGTATCAATATAATTGGCAAGTTTTATAGCAACATCTAATAACTTTTTTTTGCCGGTTGCATCATAATATGCAACGGCTGCTTCCATTAAATGGCCAGCGTTATAATCTTCATGATAACCAATTTCTGTCCACCTTTTTGAAATATCGCCAAGTTCATAATAAGTATCAAGATAACCATCACTCATTTGTGCTGCGGCTATGTAGTTTATCCATCTGTCTGCAGTATTTTCAATAGAAGTATCGGGATGATTTTTTAATGAATAACTCATTGCTTCGAGCGCTTTATATACATCGCTGTCATCATAATAAATACCCTGGAATTTTCCTGAATGTTTTGCTGCATTTATAAAATTCTGAATACGTGGTGTTGCTATTTCAGTTTGATAAATGCAAGCCTCTAAAGATTTTGTAGCCACCAGATCAATCTTTGGTTTCCAGAAATGATCTGTTACCACAACATCTGAAAATCCGACACATGTAAAGTAACAGGATGGATGTTGCGAAAAATTTTTATAGCTGATCATTAAAACAACTAATAGAATAAAGGCAATTTTCATCATTGAATTTTTAAAAATTTATACGGATAAAGTTACAGAGCTAATAATTAACCTATTAAATTTTGAAATCTTAAAAATTGTATTAGATTTGTTTTGCATTACCCCCTTGGATTTTTTTGTATAGTTGAAAGCTACTTTAAGACGAAAAAGCTAACCAATAAGCCTTTATATTTTTTTTGACAAATTAAAACCTCAGTCATATGATTGACAGGGCGCTTGATTTTCTGTGCGAGCAACTTAATAGTTATCTGCAGGCCAAACTGAACCTGCAAGCGCATGAACGCGCCATCATATTGTCTAATGTTTCTCAATTAAATGAAACAAAACCAAACACGTCAGGGGAAGATATTGATCCACAAAATGCTTTTTTAAGTTTAGTAAATATTGAAGAGGACCGCATATCCAAATCGCAGGAAACAATAGTACGAAAAGACAGTGCTTTTTTGTATAAAAATCCAAGAGTATTTCTCAATCTGTATGTTTTGTTTGCCGTTAACCTAAGTAATTATACGGATGCTTTGGAACGGCTTTCTTTGATCATACAATTTTTTCAAAACAAAAATGTATTTACGCCGGAAAATAGCCCTGCGGCTGATCCGAAAGACAGCCTTAATCCGCCCGATAGATACCCTGCTATCGAAAAACTTGTCGTTGATATGTACTCATTAAGTTTTGAACAATCCAATCAATTATGGGGAACGCTTGGTGGCCGCTATCTGCCATCTGTGTTATATAAAATAAGGCTTGTAGGAATTGAAGAAGATACACCTGATATAGATGCAGGATTTATCAAATCAATCACCATTAACAATTAAGTATGACCGTTAACTACAAAATATGGTTTTCACTTAACATCATGCATGAATTTTTTAATTCAAACAGTTTTACTGATTGTTCTTTAGAGCCATCAGCAGATACTATTCAAACTTTTTTTAATGGAACAACCTGGTTACGGCGATCAATTGATTCCAATCTTCTTGTATTGCTAAAAGCGGATGATGCAGGTTTGCCTGCTGTGCAGGTTGCAGCAGATAAATTTTTTCGGTTTTATCTCACATGCAATAACCCGCTATTTTTTAATTACTCAAATATTGATGCACGTATTGGCAAGGGTTATATTTTATATTTATCAAATCTCGCTGCCAATAAAGTTGACCCGTTGCTTAACTTATCTGTTCCTGTTCCGGCATTCAGCAGCTATCCAGCCGGCAATATTTTTTTCCCGGGAGATTTAGTAACAGATGCGGCTGACAATGTGTGCGAATGCATTCTTCAATCTACAAATAATTTACCAAACGATGCTACGCACTGGTTTGTGCGTACAACAAAACAATACGTTTCTTCGGCTGACGTTTTAAGAGTGTCACCTGCTAACTATCAAACTGCATTTACCGATGGCATAAGCAGTTTAAACACAACTATAAAAGGGTTTAAAGTTGCAGGCAATGCTGTAGTTGAGTATAATGTATTCACCATAACTCAGGTTTTCCCGAACGCAGTAAATAATGTGCAGGTAGATTTGTCTTCATTGCAACCCGGGCGTTATAAAATTTCTTTATCAGCAACCAAAGCTTCAGACAGTTCTGTTATTAATCAAAATGAAATTATTTATTACGATGGAGCGATTGGATTTAAAAAAGCAATCGGCATCGTTGAAATATTTAATTGTTTAAGCACAACAGATAATTATGCATTGCAGCAAAACGGATCAAACATTATTAATGAAACTGCTTACACTATAAGTTTTGCAAACAGGATTGCCTGGTGGAATTATATTGCCAGAACAAATACGGTTACCGGAATTAATTCTACTGTTTCCGGTTTACAGTTTAACCAGGATGCATTAAACAATTTATTATTTGTATCCAACATTCCTGTGCAGTTTGTTCAGCAGTTTATTTACACACCGTTTACGGTACTTGGTCCGAGCCCGCCGCCTTTAATACCGTGGCCATCTCCAAACATCTTAAAAAGTGAGAAAGATATTAATGGAGTTACCACAAAAGTGTTTACAGAAACTTATCTCAATTATTAATAAGCAATAAAAACTAAATCTCTGAAACATGTCACAAATAAATGAAAGCGCCATAAAAACGCCAGGAGTTTATGTAACCGAAATTCCTTCGTTCCCGCCATCAATTGCGCAGGTGGCAACCGCGGTTCCCGCATTTATTGGTTATACTGAAATGGCACAACAAAACGGTAACGATCTTACCATGGTGCCAGCCAAGATCAGTTCTTTCCTTGAGTACATCACTTACTTTGGCGGTGCACCTGAAATACATGCCGGTGATATTAAGGTGCAGATTGATAGTGCCAACAACAATGCTGTTAAAGCTATCTCGATTGCCAAGCAATTTTTTATGTATGATAGCATTAGAAGTTTTTATGACAATGGCGGAGGCAACTGCTATATTGTTTCAGTAGGAAATTTTTCTGTAACAGCGGTTGATAAAGGAGATGAAACAGCAACGCCAATGACTGGTTTGCGTGGTGGCATTAAGTCAGTTGAAAAATATGATGAGCCAACCATCCTGCTTTTTCCGGATGCTGTGTTGTTAAGTAATGAAAATGATTTTTATTCTGTACAGCAAATGGCTTTGGAACAATGTGCATCTCTCGGCGATCGCGTTTGCATTTTTGATATCAAAGAAAATATTGCAGCGGGATGGGAGCAAAGCATCCAGGATTTCAGAGACCAGATTGGCATTAATAACCTGAACTATGGAAATGCATATACGCCATGGATTATTACAACTTATAGTAAGGATATTGGATTTGAAGTAATTCAAAACGATATTTTCAGCGATGCAGCTTTTACAACGGTTGTTGATCTTACAACGCTGTCAACAAATCCTGCTGTAAATAGTTTGATTACAAGTATGATTACCGGAGACAGCGATACCGATGCTGTTACAACTGCGGTCGATAGTATTAAAAATTCAACAGATGCGACGGTGATGGATGGTTATAATAAGTTAAGAAGTGTATTATTGGGTTCTACTTCAGACGGTGATATTGAAACCAACGCGCAGGCTTTAATGGCTTACATTCAGAAATCATTGAATGAATTAATTGATCTGCAGGCCAATATCCACGGCATTAAATTCAATACAGATTACCAATCACTGGCAAAAAATTCTTCAACAGGTTTAGTAAAATATTTAACTGATTTTATTGCATTAACTGAAGACGCGAGTATAAAAACTGCTCCGACAGATATTGGCTTTGCACCCGCTGCATATAACGATACAACATGGTTAGCTTTTGATACAACAACAGTTCCGGCAAGTGCAAAGGTTTACGGTGATGGCGGAACTATCAGTTCAGTAAAGCTTCCGTTGTTAGGAGATTTAGATGCGATAATGACAGGCGTTTCAAAAATTATTTTGTCTGTACAAAATTCATCAACGCAATATAAAAACATTGCAGAGCAGATATTATATCAAACACATCCTGTAATCAGCAATATTATTAATAAAATTGAACAGGAGCTTTCAACATTGCCGCCAAGTGGCGCTGTAGCCGGTGTTTATTCAACAGTAGATGGAACGCGTGGTGTTTGGAAAGCGCCTGCTAATGTTAGTCTTAATTCCGTTATCGCGCCTTCTGTAATAATTGATGATAACATCCAGGATGATTTAAATATTGATGTGACTGCAGGCAAATCAATAAATGCCATTCGTGCTTTCACGGGCAAAGGAACCCTTGTTTGGGGTGCACGTACACTTGATGGCAACAGCAACGATTTCCGATACATTTCTGTTCGCCGCTTTTATATAATGGTGGAAGAATCTGTTCAAAAAGCAGCGGCGCAATTTGTGTTTGAACCAAATGATGGTAATACATGGGTGCGTATACGCGCTATGATTGAAAATTATCTTACCAATTTATGGAGGCTTGGTGCATTGGCAGGTTCAAAACCGGAACAAGCTTTTTATGTAAAAGTTGGCCTTGGTCAAACAATGACATTCGATGATATTCTTAATGGAAAAATGATCGTTGAAATTGGTATGGCGCCAGTTCGTCCTGCTGAATTTATCATACTTCGTTTTTCACAAATACAACAACAGGCTTAATTAAATAAATCAATAATAAAATAAAAATTATGGCTAATTATCCACTTCCAAAATTTCACTTCCAGGTTGACTGGGGTGGAACACGCATTGGTTTTACTGATGTAAGCGGTCTTGATATTACGAATGATCCAATCGAATACCGCGATGGTGCAAGCCCGGAATATCATAAAATAAAAATGCCGGGCCAGCGAAAGTTTAGCAACATTGTTTTAAAGCGTGGCATTTTTAAATCAGACAATG
>JBDUEO010000153.1:0-7449 GCA_040002335.1 Parafilimonas sp.
ATGGCATGAGTAAAAATATGACGGTAATTGACCCGACGGCAGATACAGTGGTGGCAACGATACAATTAACGGGCTGGCCGGAAACGGCAGTAAGCGATGGCAAAGGAAATATCTATGTAAACAATGCAGAAAAAGCGGAAGTAGATGTAATAGATGCATCTACCTTTAAAGTGATACACAACTGGCCTAATAAACCGGGCACCGGCGCTTCAGGGCTTGCCATAGACAGGGAAAATATGCGCTTATTTGCCACATGCGAAAACAAACTCATGATTGTAATGGATGCTGCCAACGGTAAAGTAATTGCAAGTCTTCCCACCGGTGATGGTGCCGACGGTGCAGGGTTTGATAACGCGCTAAAAGTTGCATACTCATCAAACGGAGAAGGCACATTAACCGTTCTTAAAGAGCTTTCTGCCAATAAGTTTATTGTAACTGAAAATGTAGTAACTAAACCAGGTGCGAGAACAATAGCAGTTGACCAAAACACACATAAAATTTACCTGCCATCCGGTTTGTTTAAACCTGCTACCAAAGAATCTTTTCGCCCTCAAATAATACCGGGCACATTTAAAATATTAGTTGTAGAAACAAAGTGATTTTTTATTGAGAAGCAGTTTAATGTATAAGCAGTTGAAATATTAAGAACAGGAAGGTAAATACACGCTGCGCGATCAACAAAGATTTATTGCTGCTGTTGTTGGGGTCCCCGCCAACATGTAAAAAATCTAATCTTTATAATACGTCAACCAGTTATAATGGTTCCATAATATTTTTTTCATAAAACATAGCGGATGACCATTTATAATCTTCCGGCAATGTTGCAAACATAATAACAAAAGCATACGTAGAACATCGCTTTTCTGTTACAAGCCATTCTAAAGAATCAACTACAATTTGTTTAAGATGATTATCGTGTAATAGTTTTTGCCGGCGCAATATTGTTGCAGTAAAGAAGTCTGTATGATACGATTTTATCATTGTCCCGATGATTAAGGATGTATAACAATTAAGAACAAGATAATATTTTATAGTATTTTATTTATGAGGAAGGAACCCTTGGCGGGGAAGCAAATAGAAGCGCATTACGGACGCCTGCAACAGCAGAAAAGATTTGCCGATTCGTTACGCCTAGATGCTTTGCTTAAGCCGCATACCGCTGCGTGCATCATAGCCGTTGAAGAGACTTGCGGTTGCAGAAGTTTTGTTTTTATTGTAAGGAGGAAGCTAAGAATGAATAAATAATGGATTAAAACATAGCTAATCTTTTTGCAATAAGCGATTGCTGTACGCTTTGATTTATAGTTGATTGTTTAATAACGCTCGTTAAACGTTGATGCCATGCCACGTCTTGCCACATGCCCACAAATTGAGGCCCGCAGAAATTGCTGGTCGCTATTGCTATCCATTGCCCTGTAGAAGCTGCTGTTTGCACACCAAGTTCACATAATTCTTTAATAATATCCCACTTTAATAATGGCCAGTCCTTAAAATCAACAAGCCCCCAGCATTCAGTTGTTATTAATGGTTTGTTTATTGTTTTGGCGCTTGTTGCAACTGTGTTTATACCTTCTACCAGTAAACGTCGCCAGTAATCCGGCCGGTCATTGTAAACTTTTTCGTAATTGGCAACAAGATGATTGTAGCCATCCGGAGAAAAGCGTTCATAATGGTAACCCACTGCTTTATAATATTCATCTTTATTCATCTGTGCCATCCACAAATGATGTTCAAGCAAATCAAAAAAAGATAAATCATACTTTGGATACGAAGCTCCATCGGCCGCAAGTGAATAGCATAACGGTAACTGCGGATAAGCTTTTCTTACCATTTCTATTGACGCCTGCATAAACTGCATAGATTTGGGAGTAAACCAGTAACCCCATGTTTCATCGGGAGGATCGTTTATAAAAAAGGGGCACCATAAATCTCCTGGCCATTCATTACACAAGTCAACATATAAAATAGCATCAAGAAGCCCGGCTTTTTCTATCATTTCAAGAGTTGTTATCCAGTTTTCAGCCATCTTTTCGGGGCTGTCAATCTTCATTAAAACTTTATCCGTATCCTGCCTGTACCAGCAAGATAAACCTACCATTATACTCCGTTTTTTGCATTTGGCAATAAACTGGTTAAGCGCCGGTTGAACAATTACTTTATTAAGTGCAGGGCTGCCCCAATCCTGCACATCCCAAACCGGCAGCAACGTATATTCTTTACCAGCATCATTAGCAACGAGGTGCGGGTAAGCGTCAATACGGATGGCATTATAGCCACGCAGTACCAAATCATCCAGTATCTTATCCCAATCTTCGTAGCCGGCGCCATTCCAACGGCGTTCCAGCCAGCTAAAATCCCACATAGTTATTGCCAGCGGTTGTATTTTTTTTGAGATTGATGAAACTACAGGCAGCACTTGTTTATTAAAAACAATGGCAGCAGAAGCAAGTGAAGCATTTTGAATAAATTCTTTCCGGTTCATAAGGTTCATTCATTTTTTTTTAATTAGTAACCATATAAAGTAAATCTTATAAAATTCGTGGCTTGATAAAAAAAGCCCTGTAACAAACTGTAGATTAATTGCTTAAAGCCTGACTGATTATTGTAATGCTATAAAGCTGAATTAAATGTATTATCGAAGTATGCATCCTTAAGTGGCATATCAGCAACAGCTTGTACTTTCATAAAACTACTGGTAAAATATCGTTGTTGCAAAGAATGTTTATAATATAATTACCTGAATAAAGACTGCTTAAGAAAGCAGGATTGATTGAGATGAACGAAAAGCTAAAACGTTTTGAATTACTCTGATAAATTTTTTTTTTAGCAAAAACTATCTTAAAAAAAAGCAGGAAAATTGTTCTTATTTCATAAAAACTTTTAACTACAGGTCTGCCCTGAAATAGGCAGGAATCTGTACAATGAACACAGAATGAAATATCACTGCTTTAATGTGCTAAATGAATGTCAAGCTACTTATTTTACGATTGCATGGCTATAAGTCTTTAGTTTTACCGCAGAGAAGAATATATTATCAATGATGTAAATTATTTATCATGATTTTCTATACAAGAACTATTCGCTTAATGGGTTTAAAATAATTTTCCAAATTGGAGCATGGATAATCTTTGCAAAATAAAGTTTAGTAATTATTGTTCACTACGGAAATGATCTTTAATAATATTAGCCTTTTCTTTATGGATATACTCTAAAAATGCAGATGCCACAGGTGAATGATTTTTTCCCTGCAGCCATGTTAATTGCCAGGCAGTTTTTATAGGCAGCCCTTTTACCGGAATAATTTTAAGTTTACCACTTGCCAGTTCACTTTTAATACCAATTAAAGGCATAATTGAATATCCAAGGCCTGCCAGGATAGCCTGTTTTACGGCTTCATTTGAGGTAAGTTCCATCTTCATTTGCACGCTAAGATGTTTTTTTTGAAGAAAGAGTTCCATTGTTTGCCTTGTGCCCGAACCTGCTTCCCTGAAGATGAATGGCAATTGCTCAAAAAGCTTTTTTGTATTTGTCGCGCTTTTAATTTTTGCTTGCCTGTTCCCAATCAGGTAAAGTATATTATCAACCAGTTCTATTTTGTTCAGCGATAGCTTATCGGGTATAATTGAAACCAATGAAAAATCTACCTCATTTCTTTCAAGGCTTTCAATTACTTTAGCTTTATTGGTTACATCCATCACCAGTTCTATACCCTGGTGCTGCTTAATAAATCCTGAAAGAAAATAAGGCATTACATACTTTCCGGTTGAAACAATTGATATTTTCAGCCTGCCGGTGAGTTGCCCTTTAAAAGCAAGTGTTTTATAATCTATTGCTGACACTTCATTTAAAATAATTTCTGCGGCAGCCGCAATTTCTTTTCCAAAATCTGTGATATATATTTTTCTGCCAACCACTTCCGTAAGCGGAATTTTAAATTGATTTTGGAAATTTTTTAATTGAATGGATACCGCAGGCTGTGTTAAATGCAATGCTTCTGCAGCTTTTGTGACACTTAAAACCTGTGTAATTTTTAAAAAAATTTGTAACTGGTTTAAAGTATAATTCATAAATAAATTTTATGGTTTGTATTATAAATATAAATGAAAATTTATGATTACGATGTTGCATTTTTGCCCTTCAATAAAAAATATGGTAAAAATTACAATTGCTAAGGGCGATGGAATAGGTCCAGAAATAATGAACGCAACGCTTGACATTATTCTCGCAGCAGGTGCTAAAATTGTTATAGATGAAATAGAGGTTGGTGAAAAAGTATATCTCGCCGGCAATACTTCCGGTATTGCAAAAGAAGCGTGGGATGTGATACGAAAAAATAAGGTGTTTTTAAAAGCTCCCATTACAACGCCGCAGGGCGGAGGTTATAAAAGTTTGAATGTAACCACGCGGAAGTTTCTCGGGTTATATGCGAATGTAAGGCCATGCAAAAGCCTGCATCCCTTTGTTAAAACAAAACATCCGCAAATGGATATTGTTATCATCCGCGAAAACGAAGAAGACTTGTACGGCGGCATTGAACACCAGCAAACAGATGAAGTTGTGCAATGCCTTAAACTCATTAGCCGTCCTGGATGCGAAAAAATTGTGCGGTATGCATTTGAATATGCCAGGCAGTATAAAAGAAAAAAAGTTACCTGTTTCACGAAGGACAATATCATGAAACAAACAGATGGTTTATTCCATAAAGTATTTGAAGAAATTGCCGCAGAATACCCCGAAATAGAAAACGAACACTGGATAATTGATATTGGTGCGGCTAAAATGGCTGATACGCCAGAAGTATTTGACGTATTAGTAATGCCTAATTTGTATGGAGATATTTTATCTGACGTGGCTGCGCAAATAACCGGTTCCGTAGGGCTTGGCGGTTCCGCAAATGTTGGCGAAACATGCGCTATGTTCGAAGCAATACATGGGTCTGCTCCGCGGCGCGCCGGTCAAAATGTTGCTAATCCATCAGGATTGCTGCAGGGCGCTATCATGATGCTGAATCACATTCAACAACCTGATATTGCAGAAAAAGTACAAAATGCATGGCTTAAAACTATTGAGGATGGCATTCATACTTATGATATTTATAAAGAGGGATTAAGCAAAAAACTTGTTGGCACAAATGAATTTGCTGCAGCCATTATTGCGAATCTGGGTAAGCAGCCACAGCAATTAAACCCTGTTCATTACAATAAGAATGCGCCACTCGACTTGCCAAAATACCGGCGTAAAAAACCTGCCGATAAACAATTGGTGGGCGTTGACATTTTTGTACACTGGAATGGAACTAACCCAGATGATCTTGCATTGATACTCAACAAAATTGAAGACGACGAAATAAAACTTTCGATGATCACCAACCGCGGAATTAAAGTATGGCCAGAAGGATTTGAAGAAACTTTTTGCACAGACCATTGGCGATGCCGCTTTAAAAAACAGGATGGCTCCAACATCACCAAACAAAATATTATTGAATTGTTAACCAAAGCAGATACCGATAATATTGACTGTATTAAAACCGAAAATCTTTACACATTTAATGGAACGCCTGCTTACTCACTGGGGCAAGGACAATAATTTGAAGTAATAATAATACTAATGAATATACAATTGATACAGGGAAATTTTGGCAAAAAGGATGCCCTGAACCTTATTAAGGAAATGATAAATGTGAAAATTAAATTTCATGAAAACAAGATAAAACTTTCTCATAACGAGGAAGATATCAAAATGCGTGAATCAAAAATTAAGCAGATGCAAAAAAACCTGTTTGAGCTGCGAAAGCAGGTTGAATCAGTTAAAGGCAATATTTCTTTAGATGCTCTTCTTGAAATTTCTTAATTCATATTTATGAAACAGACAGAAAAATTTATTTTGATAAAAGGCCTGTTTTCTGCTGAAGATGCAACTGAGGTTCTATTAAGCCTTATCAATTATAAGATAAGGTTTCATCAAATGAAAAATTTTAGCCTTCAGGAACGGTTTGGCAAAAACGATAAATATTCTTTAGAACGAATTGATGAATTGAAAGTAAGCCGTGAGCGCATAGAGACAATAATAGGCGAGGCAAAATCAGGAAATGCAGATATGATAATTAATTCCAGTATAGATATAAGCATAAAAACATTGCCAAAAGCAAAGCATTAATTTTTAAAAGTTTTCATCGGTTATTTGTAACACATCAGCGTGTAACACCCTGATGAATCTAAACCGTTGCATATACTGTTGAAATTTTTTGCTCAAAAACCTTCTTGACTTTTTCGTGTAACATTTCAGCGCCTTCGGTTAAGATATCAATATCGCTATCGCTTATCAAAAGCTGGTTACTATATCGTGCTTCTAGGTATGCTTTCTCAAGCAGCGTAAGTAACCGGTTTTCATCTGCCGCATCCGGCGAAAATAAATATAGAATTTCCAGCGCACAGCGTGTTAATGGCTTCTTTAATTCTGTGAAGCAATGCGATTTTACACAACAAACAACTCAACAACCAATAACTTCAGATGATCATAATGCAGGAAGTACAACAACCCCGGGAACAACATCTGGTAATGTTGATGCTACGGATACACAACTAATAGTTAAGCCACCTGAAGAAAAAAAGCCTGATATTAGCATATCATCTTTTAGTATTAGTCCTTCTGAGATAACCTTGGATGCAGATGCAAAACCAAAAACAATAACCGCAACTATTGAAGCATACAATAGCGGAAATGCATTGGCTGAAAACTGCATCTTTACGTTAACCTCTGATGGCGGTGTAATTGGGAATGCTTCTTCCCCGTCGTTTAGTTTAGACGCTGGTGAAAAAAAACAATTCTCTGTTTCATTTACTATTAGCAATTCAGGAAATATAACCGCAAAGCTTGATTGTAGTAATGATGCCGAAAGAATCAGTCCACCTTTTTACATAACTGTTTATAGTTATGGAACTATACATCATGTAATTCCAAACACCCAATAAATAAAATACCCGCCTAAATTTGCTACAGGCATATTTATGTATACCAAAGAAGTGCAATAAGCAAAATTTGCAACTTCGCCGGCCTGGGGGTTATTTGCTTCCGCACAAAATATCAACTTAAAAGTTGTAACTATAAATCAGGATCGTTAGTTATATTTAATAAACTTATTCGCCGATGAACCAACAACCAAGCCTTAGGCCAAGAAATATTATTGAAACTGTACTTGTTATATTTCTGCTGATTGCATTGCTGGTAGCTTTATACGATGTGTTGAAGATATTCTTTGGTGTGCTGATGTTTGCAATTGTGTTTGCCATTTCTTTTGAAAACTTTTACGAGTGGCTGGTAAGGCATATAAAAAATAACCGGAAAGTGGCTGCTTTTGTATATGTGTTGCTATTAACGGTTATAATAACAGTGCCTTTGAGCTTATTGTTTTCTTCCATATCACGCAACGTAAAACCTGTGATTGACTGG
>JBDUEO010000154.1:0-7430 GCA_040002335.1 Parafilimonas sp.
GTTTGCAAAAATTTTGTACCGCTGCCAAGTTGTATATCCAGCACCGGCGCACCAAGCGGGTTTGTTTCAATAGTTGCCAGTGAATTAACAGGTAGCTGATAATCTGAAGATAATTTTATTTCAACTATCAGTTCGCGCAAAGACGGGCCGGAAGCTGTAGTACTATAAACCGATCCTATTTGAAAACCATTTGCATACACCGCATTTGATGGGGCAAGCTTTTTTAGGTCAGAATATTTTGCATATAAAAAAAAGCCGGTTTTTAAAACGCTTTTACCTTTTAAAAAATTAAATCCAAGTATTAGAAAAACAACGGCAACCACAGTTAAAGCGCCGATTTTAGTTTCATTAGAAATTTTCATGTGTTAAATTTATCAGCATGCTATTTACTTGCAACAGGTTAATAGCATTAAACAATATAATTAATACAACCGTGCCAAAGCATTTATTATTGAAGCAAAGCTAACAGATAAACATTATCAAGGCAAACGAAATACAAAGCGTTACTGTCCGGAATCAGGCTGAATGGTTTGGAAAGAATTTGTTTCAAGAGCAGATTTATAATGTTGTACTGCGTTTGTAATTGCATCACAAATTTGTTGCTGGCCAGTAACACTATTTAAATAATCTTCATCCTGCGGGTTTGAAATAAAACCAGTTTCCACCAAAATACTTGGCATTGCCGTAGCCTGCAACACCCAAATACCAACACCTCTTTGTTTTGCTTCACGGCTGGTGCGGCCAATCTTAATAAATTCATTTTCTACATCAAGAGCAAGATTTGCGCTGCGTAAAAAATACTGTTGCGTTTTGAGCGCATAATACATTTTCGTTTCAGCAGAGCTTGGATCAAAATCACCAATCTGTTTTGCCAGGTTACTATCCATATACAATGATTCATTTTCCTGCATGGCTACTTCTTTATTATCATTTCTGTCTGCAGCCCATATATATGTTTCTGTTCCTGTTGCAAGGTTGGGCGTTGTCCATGTATGATAAGTAGGAACCTGCCTTGTATGTTTTTTCCTTTTCTTTCCTTTACCGGTATAATATGTTTGTGTTTTATAACCTGTTTGTTCGCTGTGTCTTATCGCCGGTGCTGAGTTACAGTGTATGCAAATAAATAAATCGCCATGTGCATCATTTGCCTTTTGCGCTTTCACACGCGGGTTGTCAAAAACATCTGTTGTTCGCGTCATTACAATCTTAACATCAGGAAATGCCTGCTGTAATGTTGTTTGAAGTTTTAATGCTACAGCCAGTGAAATATTTTTTTCGTATGAATAAGCGCCTTTGGCTCCAAAATCTTTTCCGCCGTGGCCCGCATCAATTACAATCGTACGCAACGTATTTTGCGTTTGTTTTGTTTTAATTACTGCAACAGGCACAGTACGAAATGATGTGAAGCAAAATGAAATGATGAAGAGAGAAAATATGGCTGCAATTTTTGTTTGCATGATTAAGTTCGTTAAAAAGGTTTCTTTACAAATCTTTTATGGTATTAAACTATATTTTTGTTCTGCATGTATGCATAACGATTATAAAGTGTACGCAAATATAAAAACCACTGCAATTTTTTTGGGCGTATTATTCTTTATAACACTTCCTTTACTTGCCAACAATAAATGCAAAACTAATTTTCAAAAATCATTAACAATAATCGCCGATACAGTTCCTCCAAAACAAATGGATTCTTTTGGTGTAAAGAAAATTATTGGAGATACGTTAAAACCTGCTGATTCAATCAAAAATACATCAGACACTTTAACTGATTCTGGTAAAATTATAAAAGCCGATACAACACTTTTTTCCAGAGACTCGCTTGATGCGCCTATACATTATACTGCTGATGACAGTGGCGTGCTTATTATTCCAACCAAGCAATTTATTTTATATGGAAAAGCGCATACAGATTATGGTGACATAAAACTTGATGCAAATACAATTAAATACGATCAGGCCACAAGCCTTGTTACTGCTTATGGAGGAACCGATACCTCTAAAGGCGCTTTAAATTTGCCCACTTTTGCGCAAGGCGACCAATCATCTATAATGGATACAGTTTTTTATAATCTTAAATCGCAAAAGGGAATTACAAAAAATACATATTATAAAGAAGGCGAACTTTTTGTAAATGCGCAAGTGGTAAAAAAGGTTGACAAAAATGTTGAGTTTGCATATCGTGGAAGATTTACAACATGTAACCTTGATACGCCACATTTTGATATACGCGCCAGAAAGTTAAAAATAATAAATAATCATCTTGCTGTGTCGGGCCCGGCGGTTGTTGAATTTGAAGGTGTGCCTACACCCATCGTAATTCCTTTTGGTATTTACCCGCTCGACAGAGGAAGGCATTCTGGCCTGTTGCCGCCTCGTTTTACTTCCAGCGATGTTTTTGGTTTAGGGCTTGAAGGGCTTGGCTTTTATAAAGTAATTAATGATAACTGGGATACAAGGGTTGAATCCGACCTCTATTCTTACGGAGGTTGGCGTGCCAGTGCAACAACAGAATATTATAAACGATACAAATACAGGGGCTCTTTTACTTTAAGTGCGCAACATACAAAGCAGGTCAACACCAACCTTTACACGCTTTCAAAAAATGAATTTAATGTAAGTAATACTTACTTTCTTACATGGTCGCATTCATCTGATTCAAAAGCAAGGCCGGGAACAAATTTTAGTGCCAATGTACACGCGGGCAGCACGCAATACAACAGCAATGTTACAGACAATGCTTTTCTTAATTACAATAACAGTTTAGCCTCTTCAATATCTTATAACAAATTATGGGGCGAAGGAAAGTATAACCTGAATGTTTCGTTAAACGAAACCCAGAATAGTGTTACCAGGCTTATAAATTTGAACCTGCCGACAGTTACTTTTTCTACCACCACTATTTATCCTTTTCAAAAGAAAGACCAGGCAGGTACACCAAAATGGTATCAAAAACTTGGTATAGGTTATACAGGTAATTTATTAAACGAAATTTCTTTTTACGATTCTGCTTTCGATTTTAAAAAGTTGCTTGATACCACACAATGGGGCATTGATCACCGCATACCAATAACAATTACTTTACCACCTGTTGGCCCGTTAATTTTTGCGCCATCCATTAATTATGAAGAAAAATGGTTTGCGCAAAAAATTATTTACAACTGGGATGGTAAAACAAATAAAATTGATACAACTATTAATAAAGGTTTTTATGCAGCAAGAGAAACAAGTTTCGGATTAAGTATGAACACACGCATTTTTGGTACTTATAATTTCAGGCATTCTGATGGCATTCAGGCAATACGCCATGAAATAGATCCATTTATCGGGTTGAGTTATAAGCCAAATCTTGTAAGCTCGTTTTATCAAACCGTACAGGTTGACAGCACAGGAAAAAACTTCAGGCGCGTATCAGAACAGGGAAGTATTTTGGGCGGTTTTAGCGAAGGCCGTTTTGGTGGTTTAACTTTTGGCATCAATAATTTACTTGAAATGAAAGTGAAGAACCACAAAGATTCTACTGGTGCTGACAGCGTTAAAAAAATAAGGTTGCTTGATAATTTAAGTATAAGCAGTGGCATTAATTTAATACCCGACAGTTCAAACAGGTCCACACCTATTAGCCCAATTAGTATTCGTGCCGGCAGCAGTCTTTTTAATAAGGTAAATATTACTGCCGGCGCCACTATTAATCCATACAGGGAAGATACATCGGGCATTAACCATTTGCTTTGGAAGCAGGGAAAGATTGGAGATTTTCAATCGGGCAACCTCTCTATTTCTACTTCTTTACAAAGCAAATCAAAAGATAAACAATCAGACCAGCAGCGTTTAGCCCAGGACCAGTCAGAAACATTTACACCGGACGAACAGCAGGCGCAGCTTAGGGACATTCGTGAAAACCCTGGCGAATATGTTGACTTTAAAATTCCATGGACTTTACAACTTTCTTATTCTTTAAGTTATAACCGTTATTTGTCACCTAACCTTATTGACTTTACATCTAAACTCAGCACCAATTTAAATGTAAATGGTACTGTAAGCCTTTCGCCCAAATGGCAATTAGGCGGTGGTTTTTATTTTGATTTTATTACACAAAAATTACAGGCATCGAGCATTTTTCTTACCCGTGATATGCATTGCTGGCAAATGGTGATTGATGTTCAGGTTGGCCAGTATAAATCATTTACTATTACACTAAATCCAAAAGCCGGCATTTTAAGAGATCTGCATATTAATAAACACTTCATACAGCAGTAGTTTATAGTTCATTGCCGGTAGTTGATAGTTTATTTGGATGGCTTAAATTGATTTTATTATTTGGATGAACTATCACCTTGAAGTTTTCTTATTACCAACGAAACAACATCACTGAACTAATTCTGGCAAGGTTGTTGAAAAAAAGTTAGCAGTATTACATCATTAAAAAATAATTATTATGAGTGCACAGCGTGTATTAGTTGCAGCATTATCTGGCTTTGTTGCTGGTGTTGCTGTTGGCTTAATGGTTGCCCCTGCAAGCGGCAGTGAAATTCGTCAGCGTATTGCAGATTCTGCAAGTGATTTAGCTGACGGCGTTAAAGATAAAATTCGCAATTTAAAGGGCAATGCAGAAGAAGAATTCGATGATCTTGGTTTAGATGCCGGCGATGGCGATTTCAAAGAGCAGTAATTCTTTTAAAAAGAAAAAGCGGAAACTTCAAATTAAAGTTTCCGCTTTTTTTATTGATAATATTACTCAACCCTGCTTTTTTACTTTGCCGCCGCTACTGTTTGAAACACTTGTTACGGAACCATCTCCTTTATAATTTATACCACCTCCGCTGCTGGCTTTTGCCTGCAATTCTTTATTAACCGTTATTTCAATACCGCTGCCGCTGCTGGCATCTGCATTACAGGTTTCAGAAACAAGATCATAACCATTAAAATTTGCACCGCTACTGGTTGAAATTTTCAAATCGGCCACTTTACCTTTTATATGCATATCAGACCCGCTGCTCTGATCAATATCTAAATTCGATGCAGTTACATTGCCATCAAAACCTGCACCTGAAGACAAACTTATATTCATTGTACTAACATTTATACTTCCATCGGTTGAAACATCTGCGCCTGAGTTAGCTTCAAGCCCATCTAAATTTTTAAAACTCACATACGCTTTCAAATCTTTTTTGTTACTATTATTCCAGTTCTTTCGTCCCTGGTTATCAAAATAAATTTTCAGTTTGCCGTTTTCAACTTCAGTCTTAATAAGGTTTCTAACATCAGTTGTTGGTGCACTTACAGCAACGGCCTCTTCATTGCTTTGTGTGATTATTAAATCAATACCATTAGAAACTTCGATTGCATGAAAACTGGTTATTTTTCTTACTTCAGCGTTAGCATCATGCACTACTGTATTTTGGGCTGATAGAAAAGCCGCAAAAAATAAAAATGGAAGCAATGCCATTATTTTTTTCATTGTAATTTTTTTTTGAATAATAATTATGCAACATGCATAACAGTTGTTTTACGTTGCAACATTTAAAATGTTACAGTTGTTTAAAAAAATATCTGATTAAACTATTTAAGTATTCAGTTGCAGTAATTCGCTGCAGATTTTTGTAACAGAATTTTGTAAAGAAGTATAGGTGAAATCGGGTAAAGCCTGCAGTAATTTGCTGTTATCAAAATATACTTTTGATAGAGCGGCTTGCGCTGTTTCTTTATTTATAAATGGCGCTTTGCCGGTAAAAAAACTTCGCACAGCTTCTGCACGCCAAATTGCCGCCGCCATAAATGGCGAAACTTTTTTATGCGGTGGCTTTTTATTAAAAGCTTCAGCAATCATCGTAAACAATTCTTTGTATGAGATATTTTCTGCGCTTATAATAAAACGTTCAGAAAAAACAGGGCTGTTCATCAAAGCAATCATTGCGCGTACCACATCAAGTACATCAACAAAACCTGTAACGCCTTCAGTGTAATATGGAAACTCTTTATAAACAGTTTTAAAAATTTCTGACGAACCATCATTCCAATTGCCTGCGCCAATAATAATGGTTGGATTTATAATTACTGCGTTCAAACCTTCGGCAATGCCACGCCACACTTCCATCTCGCCTAAATATTTGCTTTCGCCGTAAACGCTGTTATTAGCTTCATCTGTCCACTGCATGGTTTCAGTTATAACCGTATTTTGTCTTATTCTTCCCAGCGCAGAAACAGAACTTACATGCAACAACTTGTTTACATTGGCAATTAAACATGCGTTTACAATATTCGCAGTGCCTTCAATATTCGTTTTAAAAAGTTCTTTTTTATTTTTTGGATTGAAAGAAACTTTTGCCGCACAATGGTACACTTCATCAATACCATCTAATGTTTCTTCCAATAAAATAACATCGAACAAATCGCCTTTTATCCATTCAATTTTATCATGTGTAAAAGGAATATCGTCTCTGTACAAAGCTTTAATATGTACGTTTTGGCTGATGAGTTCTTTTACAAGATGGCTGCCAAGCAAACCAGTGGCGCCGGTAATAAAAATGTTTTTTTGGGAGGAATAATTTGTTTGATCCTGTATCATGCAGCAGTATATAAACCTTTAAGAATTTTTGGTTTTAATATTCATAAAACCCCTTTCCTGTTTTTCTGCCAAGTTCATGTGCATCTACTTTATTTTTTTGTATGCTTGAAGGCTTTAACCGTTTGGGTTTGCCTAAAGCTTCCCAAACAATATTGCTTGCAGCATAATTTATATCCATACCAATAAAATCCATTAGTTTAAACGGTCCCATTTTAAAACCTGATGCTTCCATAATCCTGTCAATTGTTTTTGCGTCTGCAGCACTTTCTTCCATCAATTGCATCGCTTCAAGATAATAATGCCGCGCTACGCGGTTTACAATAAAACCCGGCGCATCGTTACAAACAACAGGTGTTTTATTTAATTGTTTCGCAAGTTCAACCAATATTTTAATAACATGTTCACTGGTTTCTTTTGTGCAAATAATTTCAACCAGCTTCATTATTTGTGCAGGATTAAAAAAGTGCATACCAGCAAAACGCGAAGCATAATGTTTATTTTCACTTAGTTCAAAAACAGAGATCGAAGATGTGTTGGTCGCAAAAATTGTTGTTTCGTTATTTAATAAAGCCAACTCATCAAATAAATGTTGTTTAATTTCTTTTCTTTCAACAACGGCTTCAATAATTACATCTGCAATACAATTATTTTTTTCTGACGTAAAACTGATGCGTTGCAATATTTCTTCTTTTTCTTCAGTGCTTATTTTTTGTTTCGCAACAAGTTTTTGCAAGCTGTTGCTGATGGATGATTTACTTTTTAAAAGCATTTCTTCATTTACATCAAACTGTATTACAGCAAAACCATTTTGCGCTGCTATTTGCGCCATGCCGCTGCCCATTGTTCCAGCGCCGCAAACACA